>JAEZMP010000249.1 GCA_023442215.1 Pseudomonadota bacterium | reverse complement strand
AAATCAGCACAACCCGTGAGCGGCGCGGCCCGCGGGGGTGAGCCGACGCGGGGGAGGGCCGACGCGGCCGGATCGTTCCCCGCAGGGGCCTTCGGGTTCCGGCGGGCATCCGGCCCGGCCTGAATGCTGACGACACCCGGCTTCATTGCCGGGTGTCGCGTTCCGGGGTTCGACAGGCGGGATGCCAGGGGGACTGGTCTCCGGCCGGAATGCCGGTGTCGTGATAGAAGTCCTGCGGGCGTAAGACAGGAGCCGACGTGTCCTCCTCCACTGCCTCCTCTCCGCCGTTTCTCCAGCTTTCCAATGTCGGCAAGACCTACGGCGGCGTCCGCGCGCTGGAAGGCGTCGATCTCACCTGCCGGCGGGGCTCGATCCACGCCATCATGGGTGAGAACGGTGCCGGCAAGTCGACCCTCATCAAGACGGTCGCCGGCGTCGTGCGGCCGACCACCGGAGAGATCCGGCTGGAGGGCGTGCCCGTCCATTTCCACGGCCCGGCAGAGGCGAACGCGCAGGGCATCGTCTGCGTGTTCCAGGAACTCTCGCTGATGCCCGACCTGACGGTGGCGGACAATATCTGCGCCGCCGCCCCGCCGCGCCGCGGTGGACTGATCGACATGAAGGCCCAGCGCCGCATCGCCGAGGAACTGCTGGCCAGCATCGGCTGCGAGGACGTGCATCCGCTCGCGAGCGTGCACGACCTGTCGCTGTCGCGCCGGCAGATGGTCGAGATCGCGAAGGCCCTCGGCAAGAAGCCGAAGCTGCTTATCCTCGACGAGGCGACGTCCGCCCTGACGCGCCGCGACGTCGAGACCGTCTACGCGCTGCTGGAGCGGCTGCGAGACGAAGGGCTCTGCCTGCTCTACATCTCCCACCGTCAGGCGGAGATCGAGAAGCTCGCGGACACCATTTCGGTGTTCCGCAACGGCCGCCACATCGAGACCTTCTCCAAGGGCACGCGCACCAACGACGAGATCGTGCGCATGATGATCGGCCGCGAGATCACCGCCCATTTCCCGCCGAAGCCGCCGCCGCCGCCGGTTTCGTCCGAGCCGCCGCTGCTTTCGCTCGAGAATCTCTCCTGGGACCGCCAGCTCAAGGGCATCTCGCTCGATGTGCGCAAGGGCGAGATCGTCGGGCTCGGCGGCCTCGACGGCCAGGGCCAGAAGGAACTCCTGCTCGCGCTCTTCGGCGTGCTGAAGGGCGTGTCTGGCACCGTCCGGATCAACGGCAAGCCCGCGCCGCTGCACGGCCCGGTCGATGCCAAGGAACGGCACGCGCTCGCCCTCATCCCCGAGGACCGCAAGACCGAGGGGCTGATGCTGAACATGTCGATCGCCGAGAACCTGATCGCGGCGAGCTTCGACAAGATCGCCCCGGCCGGTGTCGTCGACCGGGGACGCGAGAAGCAGGCGGTCGATGAGGCCATCCGCCGCCTCCAGATCAAGGTGAGCGACCCGCACAACGCGGTCTCCACCCTGTCGGGTGGCAACCAGCAGAAGGTCGTCATCGCCAAGTGGCTGATGACCGGGCCGCAGGTGCTGCTGCTCAACGACCCGACCCGCGGCATCGATGTCGGCACCAAGCAGGAGATCTACCGCCTGCTGCGCGATCTCGCCGCGGAGGGCACGGGCATCCTGTTCTATTCGACCGACTACGAGGAACTGATCGGCTGCTGCGACCGCGTCGCCGTGCTCTATGACGGCCACGTCGTGGCCGAGCTTTCGGGCGCCGGTCTCAACGAACATGCGCTCATCGAAAGCGCGCTCAACCTGGAGCCGGCTGGGGCCGTGGCGCCGGCACACGAGGAAGCCCTGTCATGACCACCGCCACCGGCGAGATCGCCATCCGCCTCCGGCGCCATCGCGGCCTCATCGTCGCCGTGATCACGTTCGCCGTGCTCTATGGCATCTACAACCTCAATCATCCGCGTGGCTTCTCCAGCCAGGTCATGGTGCAGAACAGCACCGAGGCGTTCAGCCTCGTGATGCTGGCTATGGCGCAGACGATGCCGGTGCTGATGGGGGCCGTCGATCTCTCGGTCGGCGCGGTCATGACGCTGTGCAACTGCCTCGCGAGCGTGCTTCTGAGCGGCTCTCCGATGCAGATCGCGCTCGGTGCCCTGCTCTGCCTCGCAGCCGGCACGGCGTTCGGCGCCGTCAACGGCCTCATCGTCGTGTACGGCCGCCTGCAGCCGATCATCGCGACGCTCGCCACCGGCGCCGTCGCGATCGGCATCGCGCTCTATATCCGCCCGACCCCCGGCGGATCCGTCGACGACGACCTTTCGTGGGCGCTCACCAACACGGTGTCGGATTTCTTCGAAACCTACGGCCTGTTCCCGGACGGCCTGCCGGGATGGGCGCGCTTCATCGGCGCGATCCCCGTGCCGCTGATCATGGCGGTCATCCTGGCGTTCCTCTGCCGCACCATTCTCGCCCGCACCGTCATCGGCCGCACGATCTACGCCATCGGCTCTTCGGAAGGCGCGGCCTACATGTCGGGCCTGCCGGTCGCCCGGGCCAAGATCGCGGCCTTCGCGCTCTCCGGCTTCTTCGCCGCGTGCGGCGGGCTGTTCTTCGCGCTGCAGACATCGTCCGGAAATGCCGACATTCCCCAGGCCGGTGCCTACACGCTGAACTCGATCGCGGCGGTCGTGCTCGGCGGCACCTCGCTGATGGGCGGCAGCGGCGGCGCCATCGCCTCGCTGTTCGGTGCGCTGATCCTGCGGACGATCTCGTTCAGCTTCCGCATCTTCAGCGTCGATCCGCTGATCCAGCCTCTGGTGGAAGGCGGCATCCTGCTGGCCATCGTCAGCTTCGGCGCGATCCACCTCCTGCGCGTCAAGAACACCCTCGAACTGGTCCGGTAAGCCCATGGCGCTCCCTAAGGCTGGCCGCCTCGGCCCCGACAACTTCCCCATCGTCGTCGCGCTGTGCTGCATCGTGCTGATCCTGGCAGGCGGCTCGGTCTATACCGTCAGCACCAACGGCACGTTCTCGCTGCTGTCGCCGTCCTATCTGCTGCAGCAGCTCCAGATCGGCGCCTTCCTCGGCATCGTGGCGAGCGGGGCGATGCTCGTCATCCTGCTCGGCCACATCGACCTCTCCGTTCCGTGGACGCTGACCGCGGGCGCGATGATGGCTACGGCCGTGGGCGGGCCGCTCGCCATTCCGGCGGGCATCGCCACCGGCCTCGCGGTGGGACTGGTGAACGGTCTCGGCGTGACGCTCCTGCGCGTGCCGTCGATGATCTTCACCCTGGGCGTCAATGCAGTGATGGGCGGGCTGATGGTCGCCTACACAGGCGGCTACGCGCCGCAGACAGATGCGACGCCGCTGATGCGCTTCCTCGCGAGCGGCCGCGTCCTCGACATTCCCGCCAACGCGCTGTTGTGGCTCGTGGTCGCGGTCGCGATCTCCAGCATGCTGCGGTTCACCGCCTTCGGCCGGCAAATCTACATGATCGGCAACAGCGAGGCGGCGAGCTATCTGTCGGGCCTGCGCATCCGCCGCATCGCCATCGCCACCTTCACGCTCGCCGGCGGCCTTTCGGGGCTCGCCGGCGTGCTGCTCGCCGGATATTCCGCCAAGGCCTACCAGGGAATGGGCGAGCCTTACCTGCTGCCGGCGATCGCTGCGGTCGTCATCGGCGGCACCAGCATTCTCGGTGGCCGCGGCCGCTACGCCGGCACCATCGTCGGCGTGCTCCTGATGGTGCTCCTGAACTCGGTGCTCTCGATCATGCAGATGCCCGAGGCCGGCCGGCAGATCATCTACGGTGTCGTCATCACCGCGATGCTCCTGATCTACAGCCGCGAAGGCGCGCGGCGCTGACAAAACCCTCGGCGGGGGCGGCGCATGAGCCGCCCCCTCTTCTCGCCCGGTTCAGGCGTCGGGGAAGTCCGTCGATACGCCGAGATCCCGCAGGCTTTCGACTTCGGCGAGCCGCTCGCGAAGCTTCGTCGTGACGGCATTGACGCCGAACGCGCCGAGCACGAGGTGCCGCGGCGCCTTCTCCATCTCCGTGATGTGGATGATGGCCTGTGCCGCGCGGACGGGATCGCCGGGCTGCCGGCCGCTGATGGCCTTGGTGCCGGCAAGGCGCGCGCCGGCGGTCTCGGCATAGTCCGCGATGCGGTTCGGCGTCTGCACGAGCGAGCGCCCCGCCCAGTCGGTCCGGAACGGCCCCGGCTCGACGCAGGTCACCTGGATGCCGACGGGACCGGCCTCGGCGGCGAGCGAATCCGACCAGCCCTCGACCGCATGCTTGCTGGCGGCGTAGTAGCCGGAGCCGGGGAAGCCGATGAAGCCGGCCACCGACGTGATGCTGATCACGCGGCCATGCCGCTGCGCCCGCATGATCGGCAGAATGGCGCGGGTGATGGCGAACAGGCCGAACACGTTTGCGTCGAACTGGCGGCGGATCTGCTCCTCTTCGCCCTCCTCCACCGTCGCCATGTAGCCGTAGCCGGCATTGTTCACGAGGATGTCGATCCGGCCGAAGCGATCGAACGCAGCCTTGACGCCGGCCTCGATCTCACCGGAATCGGTGACGTCAAGATCGAGCGCCAGCGTGGTGTCTTCATGTCCCGCCACCAGGTCGGAGAGCCGCGCCTTGTCGCGGGCCGTGAGGACCACGCGATCGCCGCGCGCGATGACCTGGGTGGCAAGCTCGCGGCCGAAGCCGGTCGAGCAGCCGGTGATGAACCAGACGGGGGTGGTCATGTGCAGGCACCTCTTGTTGTGTTGTCGTTCTGGAACTGCGGTGTTTGACGAGCTGCCGGCGGGGATGAGGGACGGGACGCGGAGGAACCGCGTCGGCTGACGCCCGGCTCTTTGTCCGCCGGCCGGAGAGAGGCAAGGGAGCTGACCTACCCCGCCGCGTCGCGGGTCGGGCCGCGCGCGCGGAACGAACGGCAAGCCGGAGCAAACCGAACCCTGCGGCATTATACTCACCCCCCGCCCCATGTTCGGCAAGAACGTTCCGGTAGGACTTCGCCCGGACGTTGCGTTAGAGTTCCGGCGGGGAAAAATTCCATCGATTTCGGACAGGAACTTTTGTGGTGCGTTTGATCCATTCGGGCGGTCGATCGTGGCTCCATGCGCGGCGCGCTTTCCAGCCGGCTGCGGTGTTGTGGCTCGCTGGCGCTTTCGTCGCGACGGGGCTCGGCCTGACCGCACCGGCGAGCGCCAACGACTCGACCGCCGAACTCGCGACCGGCGGCCTGCGCCTCGTTCAGGATCCGGACATCCGCATGGATTCCGAAGACCTGTTCCTGTCGACGAAGGAAATCCGCGTCCGCTACGTCTTCCACAACACGTCGGACCAGCCGAAGACCGTTCTCGTCGCCTTCCCCCTGCCGCCGCTTCCCGCCGCGACGGATGGCGGCATAGCGCCGGCGATGCCGAGTTGGACGTCGGAGACGAACTTCCTCGATTTCTCTACCGAGGTCGACGGCAAGCCGGTCGAAATGTCTCTCCAGGAGAAGGCGACGGTTCTCGGCATCGACCAGACCGACCTGCTGAAAAGCCTGGGCGTGCCGCTCAATCCCAACGGGAAGGCGACCAGCGACGCTCTTGAGAAGGTACCCACCGACCGCTGGAAGGAACTGGAGGAGCGCGGGCTCGTGCAGGTCTGGCCGGGCTCTTCCGACAGCCCGGGCGAACTGCACCAGCAGTGGACGCTGGAGGCGACCTATTACTGGCAGCAGACCTTCCCGCCCAATCAGGACGTGGTGGTCACCCATCGCTACAAGCCGAGCGTCGGTCTGACCTCCGGGATCACCTTCGAGCAGCAGCCGGAGGCCGGTGACTACGCGCGGCGCTTCTGCACCGACAAGGCGTTCCTGGGCGGCGTCGCCAAGATGCAGACCGAGTGGCAACGCACGCAGAAGGAAGGGCTCTATCCGGTGGAAGCCCGCCTCGACTACATCCTTAAGACCGGGGCGAACTGGGAAGGCACCATCGGTAACTTCCGGCTGGTGATCGACAAGGGCGCGCCGACCGGCCTCGTCAGCACCTGCCTCAGCGGCCTGCGCAAGATCGGGCCGACACAGTTTGAGCTGGTGCGGAAGGATTTCGAACCGACTGGCGACATCGCCCTCCTGTTCGTGCTGCCCATCTCGGCGGTGCAGGAATAGGGATCGCGGTCGCCGTGCCTATGCCGTCCAACATGCGACCCTGAAAGGTGCAAGCGATGTCCGATCCGTCCGCCGCCGTTTCGTTGCCTATCGTCGACCTGACGCCGATGCGCGAGGGCCGGCCGGGCGGGACTAAGGAGGTGGCGGCGCAGATCGGCCACGCGGCGCGGGGAATCGGCTTCTTCTATCTCGTCGGCCACGGCATCGCTCCGGAGGTCACCAAGGGCGTCTTCGATGCCGCCGCGACCTTCTTCGCTCTGTCTCCGGC
>JAEZMP010000116.1 GCA_023442215.1 Pseudomonadota bacterium | reverse complement strand
ATCAAGTGCTTCATCACATCAACGAGGACAAGACCGACAATCGAATTGAGAACCTCAAGATCATGTCGAGGGGTGCCCATAATCGTCTGCACAACGCAGAGCGTGGCAGGTGCCCCAGCACCGGCCGAATTGTCGGCAAACGCGCCGCCGGACGCCTCCTCGACGGCGCCGAGCACAACGGCATGCCGGGAGACCGGCCATGACCATCGCCCGGCCCGTCACCCGCTGGCACATCGCCCGCGCCGCGGCGCGCGGCGCCTACGATAAGGCCCGCCGAGCCCACCGCGGCCGTGCCGCCGCCTCCGCCGCGCTGCAGGCCGCCACCACTGCCACCCTCCGCGCCGAGGTTAAAGCCCTCCGCCGCGCCCGCCCCGCCGAGGCCGCCACCGAGCCCGACCTGTTCGCAAAGGACCCCACATGACGCGCAAGATCATTGTCGCCGACCTGCTTTGCGGCGCGGGCGGGTCCTCGACGGGCTGCCTGCTGGCGCTGCGCGATCTCGGGTGGAGCGAGGACGACATCATCCTTGCGTGCGTCAATCACTGGCCCACGGCGATCGAAACGCACCGCCTCAATCATCCCAGGGCCCGGCACTATGTGCAGGACATCGCGTCCGTCCGTCCGCACATCGTGGTGCCCGAAGGTTATCTTGACCTGCTGATGGCCTCGCCGACCTGCACCCATCACAGCATCGCCCGGGGAGGAAAGCCGACATCCGACCAGCAGCGTAGCGACCCCTGGCACATCATCACGTGGCTGACCGAGCTTCGGGTTGCGCGCATAATCATCGAGAACGTGTGGGAATTCCGGGATTGGGGCCCGGTCGACGAGCGCACGGGCAAGCCGATCAAAGAGCGCAAGGGCGAGTATTTTCACGCCTGGATCGAAACCATCCGCCGGCTCGGGTTCGAGCCGGAGTGGCGCAAGCTCAACGCTGCGGATTACGGCGACGCCACCACCCGCCAGCGCTTCATCCTGATGGCGAGGTCGGATGGCCGCAAGGTGCGCTGGCCGATGCCGACACACCGCCGCCGCGGTGCGGCCGACGCGCCGTCAGCCGGGCTGTTCGCCGCGGACCTCAAACCGTGGAAGCCGGCGCGGGAAATCATCGACTGGTCGATCAAAGGCCGCAGCATCTTCCATCGGAAGAAGCCGCTGGCGCCCAAGACGCTCGCCCGCATCTACGCCGGCGCGGAACGGCACGACTGGCCGGAACCGTACCTCGTGATCCTGCGCAACCACATGGCGGCCCAGGGGATCGACGCGCCGGTGCCGACCATCGCCGCCAAAGGCCAGCACATCGGCATCGCAGAGCCCGTCATCGTCAACATGAAGGGAAAGTCGACCGCGACAGCGGCCGAAGAGCCGCTGCCGACTCAGACCGCACATGCGGCCCATCTCTTCACGGCCGAGCCGGTTATCGTGAATGGTCGGCGCGGCAATCAGGCGAAACCGGTTTCCGAAGCGCCAGTGCCAACGCTCGACACCAAGGGAGGAGTCTGGCTCGCCGAGCCGATCATGCTCTCTCAGCACAACAGCGGCGCGCCACGAGGTGTGGATGAGCCGTTGCCGACGATCACCACCGGTGGCGCCGGCACCGAGGGCCGGCCCGGATGCGCCAGGCCGATGCTGGTCGAGCCCTTCATTCTTTCGCAGGCCTCCGGTGGCGCGGCCCGCTCCGTAAACGAGCCGATTCCCACCCAGACCACGGGCGGGAATGGCGCCTCGCACGCCCTGATCACGTCCTATTACGGCGCATCGGAGTGGTCCGGCGATGCTTCGGACCCGCTCCCGACCGTCACCACAAAGGACCGCTTCGGCTTGGTCGTGCCGGTCACCCAATCCGGCGGCGGCGCAACGGCTCGGGACGTGAGGGAGCCGATCACAGCCAAGGGCGGAGAGTTCGCGATCGTCATGCCCGTCACCCACGCCGACGGAAGCGCCCGGCAGCGCGACGCGGCCACGGAGCCGCTTCCGACCGTTACTGGCGCGAACCGCGGCGAGCTCGCATTCATCACCGCGCAGAATTTCGGCGAACGCGAGGGCCAGGCGCCGCGCGTCCACACGGTCGACGACCCGGCTCCCACTGTCACGGCAACCGGCCGCGTCAACCTCGTGCAGCCGGACGGCGAGACTTACGACATCCTGTTCCGGATGCTCGAGCCCCACGAGCTCGCCGCAGCCATGGGGTTTGGCGACGAGGATTCCGCCTACGAGTTCGCCGGCACGAAGACCCAGAAAGTCAAACAGATCGGCAATGCGGTTTCGGTCGCCAAGATGCGTGCCTGTGTCCGCGCCCTGATGGCGGACGCCGTTCCGTCCGTCGAAAGACAGGAGGCCGCGGAATGACGTGCGGATGGCGCGCTCTTTCGATCATCCAGCCGTGGACATGGTGCATCGCTCATGGCTTCAAGCCGGTCGAAAACCGGGATTGGCGCCCGGGCAATCCCGGCCTGCGCTTCCGTGGCGATGTGCTGTTGCACGCCGGTTTGAAATTCGACCGCGACGGTTACGACTGGATCGCGGAGACCTTTCCAGACATCCCACTGCCGAGCCCGGCGGAGTTCGCGCGCGGCGGCATTGTCGGCCGCGCGACGATCACCGGTATCGTGCACGAAATGGACTCGCCGTGGTTCTTCGGGCCCGTCGGCCTCCTGATGACAGATGCGGCCCCCCTCCCTTTCCAGCCGTGCAAGGGCGCGCTCGGGTTCTTCAACCCCGGCCCCGCCGCGCGGCCGTTTTCCAATCCGATTCCGGGGAGGTTGTTCTAATGCCCCGCCGGCGAGCCCCGATGTTTTCTTGGTCCTTGCGCCCGCCGTCGGACGACATCGAATGCCGGTTGTGCCGCAAAACATGGGGCGGGCATCGCTGCAACGTCGATGCCCACACGAGCAGTTCTCGCCTCGTCTGCCCGCGATGCACGATCATCTACGGAAAAGAACAGGCGCATTTTTCGCGCCTCTCCGGCACCGACCGGGTGCTGCTGCGGCGCCTCGGCGCCGTAATCGAAACCTTGCAGTGGGAAATCACCAATGGAAACGGCCGCTGGATTCGACACTTCGCCGGTCGCTGACCGCTTCGACCTTGATCGGGTAATTGTCGGCCTCGTCAAGGATCTGGAGGATTTGCGCGCCGGTCGCATCAGCGTCGACGACGCCAGAGCCCGGGCCGATCTCGCCAAGCAGGTCATGAACGGCGTTCGCACGGTGGTGAATGCCCAGCGCTACCTTGAAGGCCGCGCGCGGCCCATTCCCGTCGACCTTCCGGAGGCCGGGCCATGACGCACCCACTCACCCGCTGGCAGGTGGCCCGCACCGCTTTCAACAAGGCCCGCCGCGCCCGCCGATGGCGGCCCGAGGCGGCGGCGCTGGCCGCCACCACGGCCGCGCCCGTCACGCCGCCAGAGCCCGACCTGTTCGAGTGAGGAAACCATGGCACGCCATGAGCCGATCGCATGGATTCCGCGCGGCTTGAACCGCGACGAGGCCGCTTACTATATCGGTGTCGGCCCGACCAAGTTTGACCAGCTTGTCGCCGATGGTCGCATGCCGCGCGGCAAGCGGATAGATGGCCGCGTGGTCTGGGATCGCGCACAACTGGACATGGCTTTTTCCGAGATCGATAGTCAGCCACGAAACCGCATCGACGATGCCATGCAGGGCGGGCGCGCAGCCCGGTGAGGGCCGATGACCGACTATCCCAACGCCTCGTCATACCTCGATCGCCACGGCCGCCGCCGCTGGCGCTTCCGCCGCGCCGGCCGCACGGTGCCACTGCCCGGGCAGCCCGGCGAACCGGCATTCGAATCCGCCTATCTCGCCGCGATCGAGGGTCGGCCGGCCGCCACCACCGCCCACATCGTCCGGCACCCGGCAGCCGCCGCGCCGCAGAGCCTCCGCGCCGCGTGGCGCCTGGTCGCGACGACGGTGCCGGAATGGCGCCGGCTATCCCCTTCAACGCGGGCGAGACAAGAGCGCATCGCCGATCTCTTTCTCAAGAGCCCCGTGGCACCGGGCACGGCGTTGATCTGGGGCGACGTGCCCATGGCCGATCTGCGCCGCCGCCACCTGCGCACGTTGCTGGCGTCGATGTCCGACACGCCACATGCCGCGCGGCACCTGCTCGTCGTGATCCGGCGCATGATTCTCGTGGCGATGGATCACGAGTGGATCGAGATCGATCCGAGCTATAAACTGCAGTGGCGTCCGGATTATACCGGGTGGAAGTCGTGGCCGGACGACATCCGGGCGCGCTTCGAAGCGCGCTGGCCCATCGGCACAACACCCAGGCTCGCCTATGCGCTCGCGCTATGGCTCGGCAACCGCCGCAGCGACATCGTGTCCCTCACGCCGTCAGCGATTGATGGCAACTGCATCCACATCCAGCAAAAGAAGACGGGGCGGCGCCTGATCCTCGAGATCACGCCGATGCTCCGCGAGGTGCTGGACGCCACCGACCTCAGTGGGCCCACCATCCTCAAGACCCAGGCCGGCGCCCCATTTTCCTCCAAGTCGCTCACGGGCCGCATGGCGGATTGGACCCGCGCCGCCGGCATACCGCCCGGCTATACACTTCATGGTTTGCGAAAAGCGTTTGGCCGAATGCTCGCCGAAGGCGGCGCATCGACCCGCCAGATCATGGAAGCCCTCGGCGTCAGCGACATCCAGCACGCCGAACTATATTCACGCGCCGCCGATCAGCGCCTGTTGGCAAAGGAAGGAATGGAGAAGGTCGTGAAGCTGATTCGCCCCAACAAGGGGTGATCTGGCGCACCATGGCTAACCATGGTGGCGAACTATCCGACAAGCCTTTGAAGTAAAAAGGCTTTGGCGCTCCCTAGGGGACTCGAACCCCTGTTTTCGCCGTGAGAGGGCGACGTCCTAGACCGCTAGACGAAGGGAGCGTGTCGAACGGGTGTCTCTGTAGCGGCTCGCGACGCGGAATGCAACACGGCATTCACGCCGCCGCCGAACTGACCGTGCGTCATCCACAGCCCTCGACCGGCAGCGCACGGACCCGGCCGGATGCGGCGCCGGCGCCGCGCGCCACCGCATATGAATTCGAGGTTTCGTGGGCCGCCCCGCCGCCGGAAGTGACGCGCGCCCGCCAACGGCCGCGAGGGGACAAGAAGCCGGCCCACCGAAACGCCGATGGCGCGCGCTCATGACAAGCGATAGAAAAGACGGGCATTAGGGCGCGAGAGATTTGTTTCAAAATCTTTCGTGTGCCGCGACATTATTTGCAGGCGTTCCATCCATGTCTATATCGCGTGAACTCGTCTTGAAGATGCGCCGGGCGAAAGTGCAACGTCCTCTTGCAGATGCCGCCCTGCGGGTCACCCGTACGATCCCATCCGGACTTTGAAGCCACGGCCGTCCGTGCTTTGCCCCCTCCCTGCCGGAGACGGGCGGACCGGCGCAACCGCATCCGTGCAGCGGCAGGAGTTTTGCCTTGAAGCAGTCGCTTTCCGATTTCCAGTCGATCGAATACAAGCAGTCGGCAGAGTTCAAGAAGATCGTCGATAGCTACAAGAACGGGCCGAAATTCTCGGCGGAGAAGCCGTTCGAGCACGAGTTCCTGCAAGGCATCTGCTTCGGCCTCTGCTGCGAGTGGATCGCCTCGCATCGGCGCTACCGCACCGACGGGCAGGTCAAGCGCATGGAAGCCATGCAGCGGCGCATCGACGACATCCAGGCCGACAAGCAGCAATTCTACAAGGCGCTGAACACGCAGATCAATTCGTACGGCATCGACACCTACGAGAAGGGCGGCAAGGAGGCCAAGCCCGACATGCTCAAGCGCATGAATCTGGGCGGCGAGCGGCACGGCGTGAAATTCGTCAACAAGTGGCACACCACCCACTGCAAGCCGCCGGGCTACGAGATCCTGACGCTTCGTGGCCAGGTCTGCCGCACCCACGCCTATACGCTGACGGCGCTCAGCTTCAAGGAAGCCAACACCCAGAAGACGTCGGGCCACGCGATCTGCGCCTACCAGTCCGGCGGCAAGATCTTCGGCTTCGGCTCGCATCTCTATGCGTTCGACCCGAATGTCGGGGAGTTCCGGATCTCGAACGACGATGTGCCGGCGTTCTATATCGCCCTGTTCAAGATGTACGCCTCCAAGGGCCTCGAAGTGATCGCGCACAAGACCTATGCGGTGACCAACCACTGAGGGCCGTGCCGGGAGACCGCGGCGCCGTCCGCGAGGCGGGCGGGGTCCCGTCCGGCTGCACTCAGGCGTCGAGCCCGGCGATGGCCCGGGCGAAGTCGCGCGCCGAGAACGGCTCGAGATCGTCGATGCCCTCGCCGACGCCGATGAAGTGGACCGGCAGCTTGTGGCGCGAGGCGATGGCGACGAGGATGCCGCCGCGGGCGGTGCCGTCGAGCTTGGTCATGACGAGGCCGGTGACGCCCGCGGTCTTGCCGAAGATCTCGACCTGGTTCATCGCGTTCTGGCCGGTGGTGGCGTCGAGCGTCAGGATCACGTCGTGGGGCGCGGTCGGATCGTGGCGGCGGATGACGCGGATGACCTTTTCCAGTTCCGCCATCAGCTCGGCCCTGTTCTGCAGGCGCCCGGCGGTGTCGATCAGCAGCACGTCGACGCCGGCTTCCTTGGCCTCCTTCATCGCCTCGAAGGTCAGGCTCGCCGCGTCCGACCCCTCCGCGCGCGCGATCACGGCGGCGCCGGTGCGCTCGCCCCAGATGCGCAGCTGGGCGATGGCGGCGGCGCGGAACGTGTCGCCGGCCGCCAGCATCACCGAGCGGCCATGGGCGCGCAGCTGCGCCGAAATCTTGCCGATGGTCGTGGTCTTTCCGGTGCCGTTGACGCCGACGACCAGCACGACGTGAGGCTTGTGTGCGGACGAGATCGCCAGCGGCTTGGCCACCGGGGCAAGACGCGCCTCGATCTCCTCGGCGAGGATGGCACGCACCTCGTCGTCGGAAATGCCCTTCTCGTAGCGCTTGTCGGAAATCCGGTCGGCGATGGCGGACGCGGTCTCGACGCCGAGATCGGACTGGATCAGCAGGTCTTCCAGGTCCTGCAGCGTGCCGACATCGAGCTTGCGCTTGGTGAAGAGGCTCGAAATGCCGCCGGCGAGCGAAGACGTGGTGCGCGACAGCCCCTTGCGCAGGCGCGCGAGCCACGAGGCCTTCGGCGCCGCCTCGTCCTCGGGCGCGGCGGGCGGCGTTCCCGCCTCGGCAAAGAAGCGGCTGGCGGGCGCCCCAGACGGCACGGGAGAAGACGGCACGGGCGAAGACGGAACGGGTGCTGCCGGCACGGCGGCAGGCGCCGCCGAAGGCTCGCCGATCGCTTCCGCCGGAGGGGCCTCCTCGATGGCGGCGGCCGGAGCCAACGGGGCAACCGGGCTCGCCGGCGCGGCGGAAGGCGCCGTCGCGGCGGGTGCATTCGCCTCCGGGAACGCGTCCACCGGAGCAGCTATCTCAGGGGAGGCGGCTTCGGGGAAGGTTGCCTGCGGCGCACCCTCTCCGGCCGCCCGATCGGCGGACCCGGCGGGGACCGGCGTGGCCTCGCCGTCCGCCACGCTCTCCGTCGCATAGGGGGTAACCGGCTGGACGGCGGCGGCAGCCGGCGGCTCGGGCGGGATCGCGGTCGCGCTGTCCGGCGGCAGGCCCTCGCTCGCCTCCGGCGGCGCGGCCTTCTCGGGCGCAACCTTCTCCGGGGCGGCCGTTTCCTCCGCCTGGGGGCGACGCCCGAACAGGCGCCCGAACAGGCCACGCTTTTCTTCCGCCATCGTGTGTTCTTCCGTTCGCGCGGCCGGCGCGCGTGCTTGCGCAGGCCGGCCGCCGGGATTGCGTGTGTCGGGGCTCAGGCGGCTTCCGCGACGAGCCGCGTGCCGTCGAAGCCGGTGATGCGCGCCGGCAGCACCTCGCCCGGCCGGCCGCCCTGGATCAGGGTCGGCGTGAACTGCTCGGTGCGGCCGAGGCCGTCGCGCTCGATCAGGACGCGCCGGGTGGCACCGATCTCGGCGGCGAGATGGCGCGCGAGCCGTGCGTCGCCCGCCGCCCGCAGCCGCTCCGCCCGCGCCTTCACCACCTCGCGGGGAAGCTGCGGCATCCGTGCCGCCGGCGTGCCCCGGCGCGGCGAGAACGGGAAGACATGCAGATAGGTCAGGCCGCAATCCTCGATGTGCGCGAGCGTGTTGGCGAACATCTCGTCGGTCTCGGTCGGGAAACCGGCGATGAAATCGGCGCCGAACACCACATCGGGCCTCAGCCGCCGCACGGCCTCGCAGAACGCCACGGCATCGGCCGAAAGGTGGCGCCGCTTCATGCGCTTCAGGATCATGTCGTCGCCCGCCTGCAGCGAGAGGTGGAAATGCGGCATCAGCCGCTCTTCCTCCGCGATGGCGCGCATCAGCGACGGGTCGACCTCGATCGAATCGATCGACGAGAGCCGCAGCCTCGGCAGCTCCGGCACCAGCTTCAGGATGCGGGTGACGAGTTCTCCGAGCCGGGGTGCGCCGGGCAGATCCTGGCCATAGGAGGTCAGGTCGACGCCGGTCAGCACCACCTCCGGCGTACCGTTGGCGACGATGCGGCGGATCTCGCTCACCACCGCGCCCATCGGCACGGACCGCGACGGGCCGCGGCCATAGGGAATGACGCAGAAGGTGCAGCGGTGGTCGCAGCCGTTCTGCACCTGCACGAAGGCGCGGGTGCGGCCCTCGATGCCCTCGATCAGGTGCGCCGCGGTCTCCTTCACCGCCATGATGTCGTCGACGCGGATCTTCTCCGCCGCAGAGAGGCCGAAATCGGGGTGCCCCGAAAGCCCCGGCGGGCGGTTGTCGCCGGCGACCCGGCGCCACGCGGCCGGGTCGAGCTTCTCGGCATTGCCGAGCACCAGGTCGACCTCGTCCATCCCGGCGAAGGTCTCGGGCTCGATCTGGGCGGCGCAGCCGGTGACGACGATGCGCGCGTCGCCGTTCTCGCGCCGGGCCTTGCGGATCGCCTGGCGCGCCTGACGGACGGCCTCGGCGGTCACGGCGCAGGTGTTGATCACCACCGTGCTGCCGAGCCCGGCCGCCTCCGCCTCGCGGCGGATGACTTCCGATTCGGCGGTGTTGAGCCGGCAGCCGAAGGTGAGAACGTCGACCGCCATCATGCCGCCCTCGGCGCCTCGAAGCGCACGGTCAGGCTGTGGCGGTCGATCAGGCCGCGGGCCTCGGTCTCGGCCGGGCCGGTCATCAGGATGTGGCCGTCGCTCTCCCGCCAGGCGAGGCGCAGTTCGCCGCCGGGCAGCACGATGGTCGCCTCGTGCCCGGTGCGGCCGGTCCGCACCGCCGTCGCCATGGTGGCGCAGGCCGCGGTGCCGCATGCCCGCGTGAGGCCGGCACCCCGCTCCCACACTTTCAGCGTGATCCGGTCCGGCCCGTCCACCCGGGCAAGCGAGACATTGACCCGTTCGGGAAACAGCGGGTGCCGCTCCAGCAGCGGGCCGAGGGCGGCGAAGTCGATCGCGTCGATGTCCTCCACCCAGAAGATGGCGTGGGGATTGCCGACATTGGCGACGCTCGCGGGCCCGATCAGTCCGGCGCCCCGGATGACCGCGGCGCCGGGAACGGCATCGAGCGGCACGGTCACGGCACGGGTGTCGTCCACCGGTCCGGCAAGCGGAATGCGATCCCAGGCGAACTGCGGCGCGCCCATGTCGACGGTCACGCTGTGGGCGGCATCGCCGGGCGTGCAGACAAGCGCGCCCGCCTCGGTCGCCAGCACCAGCCGGTCGCGGCCGGTTTCCGCGAACAAGAGGTCCGCCACGCAGCGCGTGCCGTTGCCGCAGGCGCCGGCCTCGGACCCGTCGGCATTGTAGATCCGCATGAAGCAGTCGGCGCCATCCGTCGCGGGATGCAGCGCCATGATCTGGTCGAAGCCGAGCCCGACCGACGGGGCCGCCAGCGCGTGCGCCTCCGCGACGGTGAGGGGAGCCTCGCCGCCTCTGAGGTCGATCACGGCGATGGCGTTGCCGAGACCGTTCATCTTCACGACCGGCAGACCGTTGACCATGGCTTCAATTCCACCCTGCGGCCGCACGGCAGCACCCCGCTGCGCCGTCAGGCCGTTCATCGAGGCCTCGCGGAGGCCTGTTTTCCTCGCCCTATATGGCGGAACGGGGCCGGAAACGAAAGGGGCGCGCGCCGGGACTGCCGCGTCCCGAACGCGATTGCACGCCCAAATGCGCCCCTCACCCGCGCGCCGGCGCCGTGCGGGTCGAAGCTAGAACCGCCATTTCAGGTTCGCCTGCACCGCGTTCGTGGTGATGTCGGAGCCGAACTGGCCGACATAGGCGAGGCCGACCTGTGCCTGCGCGCCGATCCGCAGGTCCGCGCCGATGTCGATGAGGGCCGTGTTCTGCGACAGCGGAGCGCCGGTCACGGTGAACCCGGTGGCCGGTGCGCTCAGGAACGACATGCGCGCCGACGGCGACAGATCGCCGAAGGCATAGTCCCACGACACCGAGGCATGGGGCTCGAGCGACATCCCGGCCGGCAGGTCGAAACGGGTCGCGATTCGCAGGCCGAGGGACGAATAGCCGACGCCCATGGAGCCCGCCGACCCCGTCAGGCCGGCGGAGGCATCGGCCTCCGTGAAGTCGTCGGTGTCGACGTGGACATAGGCGAGGCCGGCGAACGGTTCGAGCGCGACCGGCCCGAGCGCGAACCCGTAGCCGATTTCGCCGAACACCTGCGCGGTGCCGCCGCTGTGGTCGGCGCTCGCCTGCTGGGCGAAGCCCGGATAGGCGATGGTGCGCGAGGCGTCGATGTCGTTGAAGGCGTAGGAGGCGCCGCCCCGCAGGTTCACGCGGCCGATGCTGGTGCCGGCATAGAGCGCCATCAGCAGACTGTCGACGTCGGACGAGCTGGCCAGCGCGTCGACCTTCGCGTTGGAGCGCGAATAGCCGAGCGCCGCACCGAACACCCAGTCCCCCACCTTCGTGTCGATGCCGGAGACGAAGCCGCCGATGGACGCATCGACGCTCGACGTGCCGGAGCCGCCCTTGTAGTCGCTCCAGCCGCCGAAGGCCTGCGCCCACATCGTGACGTTGAGGGTCGATTCCGCCGGTGCCGCCGGAGCGGTCGCGGAGGGCGACGCGGCGGCAGGCGACACGGTGGCGGAGGGTGCGGCGGCGGATGGCGCGGCATGAGCCAGCGCCGGCCCGCCGAAGCCGAGCGCGGCGGTCGCATCGCCGGCGCCGGCATAGGCGCCCTGGCGCAGGCGCGAGAGCAGCGCCTGGCGGAGATAGAAGCCATCGCCGACCAGCACCGATTGCTCGCTGGCATAGGCCTCGCCGGACAGCGCGGCGAGCGCACCGGGCAGGTCGCTCGCCGAG
>JAEZMP010000102.1 GCA_023442215.1 Pseudomonadota bacterium | reverse complement strand
ACCTGGCGGGTCTTGGCGTCGATGGCCTCGACGGTCACCTTCAGGGTGGTGACCTGGACGTCGGCATCGGCCGCGAGCGGCTGGGCGGCGGCCGGCAGCGCCACGAGCGCCGCGCCGCCGAGCGAAGCGGCGATCAGGCCGGCGGCAGCGAGCGTGGCAAACGTCTTGGACGATTTCCGGAACATCATATCGACGTCTTTCCAAATCGAGAATTCTGTCCGCACCGGCGTGTGCATCGAACCGGTGCGCCGCCAGACCATAGACCTCGCCCTTTATCCGTCCATGTCAAAAATTGTGAATTCTTGGTAACGTCGGGTCCGCATCCGGCGGGCCGGATACGCGGCGGGCGCGATGCCCGTCGAACCGCTGCGAGAGGCGGGCCGATGCATGGCGGCTCTCCGCCCGAAGCCGGGCTCCGGGGCACGGATCGGCTGGACAAAAGGCTCCCGTCGTGGTTCGTCTCGCGCGCGGCGTCGCCGGTCACCGGACGGCGCGCCCCCGGAGGATCAGATCCATGGCCGACGATTCAGCACCTCACGTCCTCATCATCGAGGCCCGCTTCTACGACGACATCGCCGACGCGCTCGTCGAAGGGGCGATCCGCGCGCTCGACGAGGCCGGAGCGACCTACGAGCGGATCTCGGTCCCGGGCGTGCTCGAAATCCCCGCCGCGCTGTCCATGGCCCTGGTGGCGATGGAACTCGGCGATGTGGACTATGACGGCTTCGTCGCGCTCGGCTGCGTCATCCGCGGCGAGACCACCCACTACGACATCGTCGCCAACGAATCCGCCCGCGCGCTGATGACCCTCACGGTCGACGGCGCGCTCGCGCTCGGCAACGGCATCCTGACCGTCGAGAACGACGAGCAGGCCTGGGCGCGTGCCCGTGTCGACCGCAAGGACAAGGGCGGCTTCGCCGCCAAGGCCGCGCTGGCCATGATCGAGCACAAGAACCGCTTCGGAGTATGACGCAGATGTCCGAACCGGCACGCCCCGTTCCGCGGGAACAGAAACCGGCCAACCAGCGCAGCCTTGCAAGGCTCGCGGCCGTGCAGGCGCTCTACCAGATGGAGATCGCCGGCACGGATCTGGCCGACGTGGTCGCGGAGTTCGAGCTGTTCCGTCTCGGCAAGGAAATCGACGGCGAGCAATATCGCGACGCCGACGCCGCCTGGTTCCGCGACCTGATGTCGGGCGTCGTCGCCGAGCAGCGCGTCATCGATCCGATGATCCACAGCACGCTGATGGACGGCTGGCCGCTGCGGCGGGTCGATTCCATCCTCCGCGCCACCCTGCGCGCCGGCGTCTATGAGCTGATCCGCCGGGCGGACGTTCCCGCCCGCGTCGTCATCACCGAATATGTCGAGGTCGCTCGCGCCTTCTTCGAGGAAGACGAGCCGCGCATCGTCAACGGCGTGCTGGACCGCATCGCCCACGAGCTGCGCCCGGCCGAGTTCGCGGCGCCGACGGCCGGCAAGGCCTGAGCGCGGCGGCCGGCCGGCGGACCGGGAGCCCCTGCGATGACACGTCCCGGTGAAGACGACCTGATCGCGCGCTATCTCGCGCCGCTCGCCACCGATCCCGGCGCGGTGGGGCTGACGGACGACGCGGCGGTCATCGCCGCCGATCCGGACCACGACCTCGTGGTCACGACAGACGCCATCGCCGCCGGCATTCACTTCTTCGCCGACGATCCGCCCGCCGCCGTCGCCCGCAAGGCGCTGCGCGTCAACCTCTCGGACATCGCCGCGAAGGGCGCCGTGCCGCGCGGCTACCTGCTGACGCTGGCGCTCCCCGCCGACTGGACCGAGGACTGGCTCGCCGATTTCGTCGGCGGGCTCGCGGCCGATCAGGCGGAGTTCGCCTGCCCGCTGCTGGGCGGCGACACCATCCGCTCGCCCGGCGGGCTCGTGGTTTCCGTCACCTGCTTCGGCTCGGTGCCGCGCGAGGCCGCCGTGCGCCGCGGCGGCGCGCGGCCCGGCGACCGGCTGTTCGTGACCGGAACCATCGGTGACGCCGCCCTCGGCCTTCTCCTGCGCCGCGATCCGGCGGCGGCCGGCCGCTGCGGCCTCGATCCGGCTGAGGTCGCGCACCTCCACGACCGCTATCTGCTGCCGCGCCCGCGCAGCGCCGCGGCCGCCGCCGTGTGCGGCTTCGCCTCGGCCGCCATGGACATCTCCGACGGCCTCGTCGGCGATCTCGGCCGCATGTGCCGCGCGGCCGGCGTCTCGGCGACGCTGCGCGCCGACCGCGTTCCGCTCTCGCCGGCTGCCGCGCGGATGCTCGCCGCCGATCCGGGCCTGATCGGAACCGCGCTCGGCGGCGGCGACGACTACGAGATCCTGTGCGCCGTGCCGCCGGACCGCGCCGCCGGGTTCACGGCGGGCCTCGCCGGGAGCGGCATCGCCGTCGCCGAGATCGGCGAGATCGGCCCGGGTCCGGCGTCCGTCGCGGTGATCGATGCCGGCGGCCGCCCTCTGCCGCTCGGGCTCGGCCGCTACGAACACTTCTGAGCGCCGCCGGACCGGCATCTCCATCCAATCGGCGGCAACGCGCCGCGTCTTCGTAAGTCCCCGGCGCTTCACAGCTCCCCGACATTTCACAAGCCCCGGAGACCCCAGCCGGCGCTTCTGTCGTCCGACATGAAAAAAGGCCGGGTGCGCTTGGCACCCGGCCTTGTTCGTTCGAACCGTTCCGGCTTGGCGGTGGCGGATCAGTAAGCCTGACCCGCGCCGCCGTCGCCGTAGGCGGGACTGGGCTTGTAGCCGGCGAAGGACGAGCTGTTGCCCTGGAACCCGGCGCTCGGCTGCGTACCGCCGAAGGTCTCCGTTGTGGTGACCTGCGTCGGCGCGGTCTGGGCCGGGGCCTGCGAATAGGCCGGCGCGGCCGAAGCGGACTGCTGGGTCGCCGGCGCCGCGGCGCTCGCCGTCTGGTCCGGCGGCACGTCGCCGTCCGTGATGGTGACGGTGCCGAGACCGTCACGCATGTAGATGTCGGAGCGGAAGTTGACCACGCCTTCAGGGGTCGCCCACGCCGTCACGTAGGTGAAGTAGAGCGGCACGGGCGGCTTCACCTGCGCGTCGATGCGGGTGCCGTCGCGGATCACCTGATCGATCTTCTGCTCCGGCCATTCCGGGTTGGTCTTCAGCAGCCAGCCGATCAGCTGGCGCACGTTCTGCACGCGCACGCAGCCCGACGAATGGAACCGCGCATCCTGGCCGAACAGGCTCTTGGACGGCGTGTCGTGCATGTAGACCGAATAGGGGTTGGCGAAGTTGATCTTCACCGAGCCCATGGAATTGTCGAGACCCGGCTCCTGACGGAACTGGTAATTCACCGCGTCGTTGGTGTTCCAGTCGATGTCGGTCGCCTGAAGCTCGCGACCCTTGCCGTCGTAGATATGAATCTTGTTGCGGGTCAGGTAGTTCGGGTCGGCCTGCATCTTCGGGATCAGATCCTTGCGGATGATCGAGACCGGCACGTGCCAATAGGGGTTGAAATTGATCTGGCTGATCTTGGAGGTCAGGATCGGGCTCTGGCGATCGATCTTGCCGACCACGGCGAGGTGGCGGGAGGCGACGAGGCCGTTCTCCACCGCCTCAATCTCAGCGCCAGGAATGTTCACCATCACGTAGCGCTGACCGAGATCGCCCGACATCGCCTTGAGGCGGACGAGGTTGACCTGCAGCTGCTGCAGCCGCACGTCGGCCGGCACGTTGAGCGCCTTCAGGGTGGAGCCGCCGACCACGCCGTCCGGCTGGAGGCCGTTGCGGATCTGGAAGCGGCGCACCGCGGCGTCGACATAGGAATCGAACGTGTCCTGCCGGCCGCTGTTCTGCACGAGATCGCCCGTCACCAGCAGCCGCTGGCGCAGGGTGACGACGTTCGGGCCGCGGGACCCGACCTTCACGCGGTTCATGTTCGCCGGCAGCGTCGGCCATCCGCCCTGCTGGACGATCGCCGTGTAGGCCTGGATTGCCTGCTCGGTATAGGCCGCGCTCTGGGGCGAGAATGTCGGCCGGTTCGACTTCACCGACTGCAGGCTCGGCATCGGCGCGTCGAACTTGTCCGCCCACTCGGCGCCCGAGCCGGAGCTCATCGCGGCCTCGTAGGCCGACTGCGCCATGGCCGGACCGGCCACGAACGCGCCGACGGCGCCGCCGCCCATCAGCGTCAACATGTTGCGGCGGGAGACGGAGGCGGGGGCGTCGCTTTCGACGCCGGTCCGCTCGCCGCTCACCAGAGAACGCAGACGCTGCGCCAGCCGAACAGAGCCTCGCGCAACTGCGCTATCCTTGATCATGCTCCAACTCCCGTCGATCGATCCTGCAGCC
>JAEZMP010000042.1 GCA_023442215.1 Pseudomonadota bacterium | reverse complement strand
GCCGGCGTCGACGTCACCAAGCAGCCCATCCCGGTGCTGCCGACCGTGCACTACAACATGGGCGGCATCCCGACGAACTATCACGGCGAGGTCCTGACCAAGGTCGGCGGCGACCCGGATACCGTCGTGCCGGGCCTGATGGCCCTCGGCGAGGCGGCCTGCGTCTCGGTCCACGGCGCCAACCGTCTCGGCTCCAACTCGCTGATCGATCTCGTGGTGTTCGGCCGCGCGGCGGGCCTCAGGTGCTCCGAGATGATCGAGAAGGGCGGCAAGCACGCCGACCTGCCGAAGGATGCGGGCTTCCAGGCCGTCGAGCGGCTCGACCGGCTGCGCTACGCCTCCGGCGCCATTCCCACCGCGGAACTGCGCTCGCGCATGCAGAAGACCATGCAGACCAACTGCGCGGTGTTCCGCACCGGCGAGGTGCTCGAGGAGGGTCACAAGCTGATCCACGACATCTGGTCGGTCTCGGGCGACATCCGCGTGACCGACCGCTCGCTGATCTGGAACTCCGATCTCATCGAGTCGCTCGAATACGAGAACCTGATCTCCCAGGCGGTCGTGACGATGGACTCGGCGCTGAACCGGCAGGAAAGCCGCGGCGCCCACGCCCGCGAGGACTTCCCCGATCGCGACGACAGGGAATGGATGAAGCACACGCTCGCCTGGGCCGACCCGGCGACGCGGACGGTGACGCTCGATTACCGGCCGGTGCACGCCTACACCATGTCGAACGACATCGAATATATCGCGCCCCAGAAGCGCGTTTACTGACGAGCGGACGCGGCGCCGGCCTCTCCCGGCGCCGTCACCCATCCGGGAATTGCCCGCGGCGCGGGCAGAATGCACAAGCGACCCGCGCTGCGGGTCCGTCGGGGACGAGACCATGGTCCAGCTCACGCTTCCCAAGAACTCGACGATTTCCGAAGGAAAGGTCTGGCCGAAGCCGGCCGGCGCCAAAAACCTGAAGGAATATCGGATCTATCGCTGGAGCCCGGACGACGGCCAGAACCCGCGCATCGATACCTATTATGTCGATACCGACGATTGCGGCCCGATGGTTCTCGATGCGCTCCTGTGGATCAAGAACAAGGTCGACGCGACGCTGACGCTCCGCCGGTCCTGCCGCGAGGCGATCTGCGGCTCGTGCGCGATGAACATCGACGGCACCAACACGCTGGCCTGCACCAAGGGCATGCACGACGTCGAGGGAACGGTGAAGATCTACCCGCTGCCGCACATGCCGGTGGTGAAGGATCTCGTGCCGGACATGACGACCTTCTATGCCCAGCACCGGTCGATCGAGCCGTGGCTCCAGACCGTGACGCCCACGCCCGAGAAGGAATGGCGCCAGAGCCACGACGACCGCACCAAGCTCGACGGGCTCTACGAGTGCATCCTGTGCGCCTGCTGCTCCACCTCCTGCCCGAGCTACTGGTGGAACGGCGACCGCTATCTCGGCCCGGCGATCCTGCTGCAGGCCTATCGCTGGCTGATCGACAGCCGCGACGAGGCCACCGGCGAGCGGCTGGACAATCTCGAAGATCCGTTCCGGCTCTATCGTTGCCACACCATCATGAACTGCTCGAAGACCTGCCCGAAGGGCCTCAACCCCGCGAAGGCGATCGCCGAGATCAAGAAGATGATGGTCGAACGCCGCGTCTGACGCCGGGAGCGCTTTGCGATCGGACGGCGTCATCCGATCGACGGGAAATCGCTCCAGATACGTGGCTTAAGGCCGATCAGGTCAGAACAGCCTTCGAAGCCTCCTGGCTTCGAAGGCTTTCTTGTTTAGATAACCGTGCCAGTGCGCGCGGCCCCTCAGGGGCAGACGTTCGAGCCCGCGGGAGAGATCGGCTTGCGCACGTCCGGTATGCAGGGCGGCTTCGGGGCTGGCATCGGTGAGCCGGTGGCCGGCGGCGCGGGCGGCCGCCAGTCCATCGATCCGGGTTGCGGCGGCAACGGTGCGCCGCTCCCGCTTGGTGGGTCCCGGGGGCCGTAACCCGGCGGCGGCGGCATGGTGCCGTATCCCCGCGGCGGGGGAACATAGGGCTGGTAGACCTGCGGCGGAGGCACGTAGCCGGACGGCGGGCGATAACCGGCCTGCACCTCGACGACGAGGCTCGGCGACGATGGGCGATGCCCGGCCGGCGCCGCACAGGCGGCTCCGGCGGAAAGCACGGCGGCGAGAAGGAAGGCAGCAACCCCGTTCGCAACGACCGTCATGGGTTTGGCGGCGCCGGCGTGTCGAAGCTCGGCGGGGCCGGAGCGTCGAAGCTGGGCGGTCCCCCCGGCGCACCGCTGCCGAAATCGAGTGCCGGCGGCGGGGTCATCTCGATGGTCGAGGGATCGATCGTCGTCGCCTCGCCGCGATAGTGGGTCACGAGCTGCGGGAACAGGATCACCAGCGCCACCATCAGGAGCTGGATGCCGACATAGGGCACCGCCCCCCAGTAGATCTGCGATGTCCGCACCGGCTCCATGGTCTTCTTCGTGACCCTGTCCACATAGGGTGCGGCCGGCGCCACCGAGCGCAGGAAGAACAGCGAGAAGCCGAACGGCGGGTGCATGAAGCTCGTCTGCATGTTCACGGCCAGCATCACGCCGAACCAGATGAGGTCGATGCCAAGCGCGTTCGCCGCCGGCCCGATCAGCGGGATGATGATGAACGCGAGCTCGAAGAAATCAAGGAAGAAGGCGAGGAAGAACACCAGCAGGTTCACGGCGATCAGGAAGCCGATCTCGCCGCCCGGCAGCGACACCAGCAGGTGTTCCACCCACTTGTGGCCGTCGACGCCGTAGA
>JAEZMP010000025.1 GCA_023442215.1 Pseudomonadota bacterium | reverse complement strand
GCGGCCCGGCCGCGCCGGGGTGACAGGACATTAGGTGGTCGCGCCCCTACCCGGTGTCAAGAACCGCCACCCCGTCGCCCTCGCGTTCTCCACGCCGCTCGGCCGGCACGCGGCCGGCTCGCCGCGAAGCCCGTGGCGCGAACCCGGCGAGACATATCCGGAACGCCTGCCGGAAACGGAAAGGGCGCCTCTGCGATCTCCGCAGCGGCGCCCTTCGATGTCGTCCCACCCGCACGGCCGCGGGGCTTCGCCGGAAACGCTCAGGCCGAGGTGGCGGCGGCCGGCGCCGCAACGGGCGCACGATCGGCGTATATGTAGAGCGGGCGCGCCTTGCCCTCGATCACGTCGGGGGAGATCACGACCTCCTTGACGCCTTCGAGGCCCGGCAGCTCGTACATGGTGTCGAGCAGGATCGCTTCCATGATCGACCGCAGGCCGCGGGCGCCGGTCTTGCGCTCGATGGCCCGGCGGGCGATCGCGCGCAGCGCGTCCTCGTGGAAGGTGAGGCCGACGCCCTCCATCTCGAACAGGCGGTGATACTGCTTCACCAGGGCGTTCTTCGGCTCGGACAGGATGCGCACGAGCGACGGCTCGTCCAGGTCCTCGAGCGTCGCCAGCACCGGCAGGCGGCCGACGAATTCCGGGATGAGGCCGAACTTCAGCAGATCCTCCGGCTCGACCACGCGGAAAAGTTCGCCGGTGCGGCGATCTTCCGGCGCCAGCACGCGGGCCTTGAAGCCGATCGAGGTGGCGCGGCCACGCTCGGAAATGATCTTCTCGAGGCCGGCGAACGCGCCACCGCAGATGAACAGGATGTTGGTGGTGTCGACCTGCAGGAATTCCTGCTGGGGATGCTTGCGGCCGCCCTGGGGCGGAACGCTCGCCACCGTGCCTTCCATGATCTTGAGCAGCGCCTGCTGCACGCCCTCGCCCGACACGTCGCGGGTGATCGACGGGTTGTCGGACTTGCGCGAGATCTTGTCGACCTCGTCGATATAGACGATGCCGCGCTGGGCGCGCTCGACATTGTAGTCGGCGGCCTGGAGCAGCTTCAGGATGATGTTCTCGACGTCCTCGCCGACATAGCCGGCCTCGGTCAGGGTGGTCGCGTCGGCCATCGTGAACGGCACGTCGAGGATGCGGGCGAGCGTCTGGGCGAGCAGCGTCTTGCCGCAGCCGGTCGGGCCGATCAGCAGGATGTTGGACTTCGCCAGCTCGACGTCGTTGTTCTTGGCGGCGTGGTTCAGGCGCTTGTAGTGGTTGTGCACCGCGACCGAGAGCACCTTCTTCGCCTGATCCTGCCCGATGACATAATCGTCCAGGACCTTGCGGATTTCCGAGGGGCTCGGGATGCCGTCGCCCGACTTCACCAGCGAGGACTTGTTCTCCTCGCGGATGATATCCATGCACAGTTCGACGCATTCGTCGCAAATGAACACGGTCGGTCCTGCGATCAGCTTGCGCACCTCATGCTGGCTCTTTCCGCAGAACGAGCAGTAGAGGGTGTTCTTCGAGTCGCTTCCGCTGACCTTGCTCATGCTTTCATCCTCATGCCCGGCAGACGGACCGGCATCGGCCGACCGTCTCCGGCTTGTTCCGGGCCGCCGCGCGCAGGCGGCCGGAGACCCTGTGGGACGCCCCCCGATCCCCGGTCCCGGTCACGGGGGGAGTTCAGCGCTGCCGTGCAGCGCACGCCTTTGCGATCCAGGCCTGAGGCAACGGCCTTCAAGTCCGCGGAAACGCCTCACCGGTTGCGGTCCTCGACCCCTGTCGCGATGCAATCACGCTCCGGGCCGAAAGATCAAGGACCACCAACCGGGTATTTTCGCGGCACCCCGCCGCGAGCAAGCACCGTGCGCCGCGTCAGGCGCGGTCCGGCCCCTCGAGCGAGGTGCGGTCGACGATCACCTTGTCGACGAGGCCGAATGCCTGCGCCTGGTCGGGCGTCATGAAATTGTCGCGCTCGAGCGCCGCCTCGATGGCATCGAGCGACTGGCCGGTGTGGCGCTGGTAAATCTCGTTGAGCCGCCGCTTCAGGGACAGAATCTCCTTGGCGTGCAGCATGATATCGGACGCCTGGCCGCGGAACCCGCCGGAAGGCTGATGCACCATGATGCGCGCGTTCGGCAGCGAGAAGCGCATGTCCTTGTTGCCGGCCGCCAGCAGCAGCGACCCCATCGAGGCCGCCTGGCCGATGCACAGCGTCGACACTTCCGGCCGGATGAACTGGAGCGTGTCGTAGATCGCGAGGCCGGAGGTCACGAGCCCACCCGGCGAATTGATGTAGATGGAAATTTCCTTGGACGGATTTTCCGCCTCGAGGAACAGGAGCTGGGCGCACACCAGCGTCGCGACCGTGTCTTCGATCGGCCCCGTCACGAATATGATTCGTTCCTTCAGGAGACGGGAGAAGATGTCGTAAGCCCGTTCGCCGCGATTCGTCTGCTCGACCACCATCGGCACGAGAGTGCTCATGTAGGTGTCGACGGGATCCTTCATGGAACGTCCTTATCCTGATCCGCGCGGGTCATGGCGGCAGCGCGCCGAACCGCTTCAACGAGAACGACGCAGGACTGCGTCACATCCGTCATATAGGACAACGATTGCAGGACCGGAAGGGACAGACGGTGGATAACGGCCGAGAGACTGCCGCCCGGGGTTCGCCGGGCGGCAGTCGGTCGATCACGCCGCAGCGGCTTCGTCTTCCTCGGCCTCGGCGAACAGCTCGTCCTTGCTGACGGTCTTGGTGTCGACGGTCGCCAGCTCCAGCAGGTAGTCGACGACCTTGTCTTCGTAGATCGGGGCGCGCAGCGCGGCGACGGCGCCCTGGTTCTTGCGGTAGTAGTCGATGATCTCGCGCTCGCGGCCCGGGTAGCGGCGCAGCTCGTCCTGAAGGGCGCGCTGCACTTCTTCCTCGGAAACCTCGATGTTGTTCACTTCACCGACATGGGACAGCACGAGGCCGAGGCGCACGCGGCGCTCGGCGATGCGGCGATATTCCGCGCGCGCTTCTTCCTCGGTGGTGTCCTCGTCCTCGAAGGTGCGGCCGGAGCGGGCCATGTCGGCCTGCAGCTGGCGCCAGATGCCGTCGACTTCGGTCTCCAGCAGCAGTTCCGGAACCTCGAACTTGTGGGTCTCGTCGAGGGCGTCGAGCAGCGCGCGCTTCACCTTCTGGCGGCTGGCGGCGGCATAGCGGCCGGAGATCTGCTCGCGCACCGCTTCCTTCAGCTTGTCGAGCGATTCCAGGCCGAAGCGCTGGGCGAAGGCGTCGTCGAGCGTCACCTCGGCGGGGGCGGTGACCGCCTTCACCTTGATGTCGAAGGTGGCTTCCTTGCCGGCGAGGTTCGCCGCGCCGTAGTCCTCGGGGAAGGTCACGGTGATGACCTTCTCCTCGCCGGCGGACAGGCCGACGAGCTGCGGCTCGAAGCCCGGGATGAAGCGGTTGGAACCGATCTCCAGGTCGAAGTCCTCGGCGCCGCCGCCCTCGAAGGGCTCGCCGTCGAGCTTGCCCAGGAAGTCGATGGTGACGCGGTCGCCCTCGGCGGCCGGGCCTTCCTTCGGCTCGAACGGCCGCACCGACTTGGCGATGTTGGCCACCTCGGCGTCGACTTCCTCTTCCGTCACCTCGGCGACGGGGCGCTCGATCTTGATCGACTTGATGTCGCCGACGACGATCTCCGGCAGGACCTCGTAGCGCATGGAGAACGCGAGGTCGGTGCCGCCGGACAGGATCGCCTCGAGCTTGTCGTCGGGGATCTCGACGGCGGGCTGCAGCGCCGGCTTCTCGTTGCGCTCGGCGACGGCCTGGCGCACGGACTCGGTCACGGCTTCGTTGACGATCTCGGTCATCGCCTGGCGGCCATAGAGCCGGCGCAGGTGGCCGACCGGCACCTTGCCCGGCCGGAAGCCGTTGATGCGCACGCGGCCACGCAGGTCGTCCATGTAGGCGGCGAGCTTGGCGTCGATTTCAGCAGCCGGGATGACGACCGCGAGTTCGCGCTTCAGGCCGTCGGACAAGGTCTCGGTGACGTTCATGGGTTCGTATTCTTCTCGATGGAGCGTCCGCTGCGGGCGCTCGTGGTTCGATCTGGCCGCGGTTCTATCCGGAGCATCCCGCGTCCCGCCGGGCGGCAGGTCGCTCCGAAATCGACGGCCCGTGCATGGTCGTCAGCCCGGACAGGCCGGACGGACGAGGACTGCGCGCGACGCCGCGACCGCGGACCGGACGCAAGCGGCCCCGGTTCGCCCGCCGCGATACCGCCCCTTGCACAGGAAGGCAACACTTCTTCGCGTTCCGACCGCTCCACCGGCGCAGGAAACCGCTCCGACTTGCCGGTTTTCCCACCTGTTCCGGGCAATCACCGTGGCCGGCAGATGGGACCGCGGCCGACGCGATGCAAGCGAAACGGAACGGCGCAGACGAGAAAGGTGGTGGCCCGTTCCTCGGACGGAAGGTGGTGCGGGCGGAGGGACTCGAACCCCCAAAGCTTGCGCCACTGGAACCTAAATCCAGCGTGTCTACCAGTTCCACCACGCCCGCTCACGACACCCGACGCGGCGTCCTGCGTCCTTCCGAAGGACGCCGACGGACCGGCAGGTGCGATGCAGGCCGTCTCATATCATCGCCACCGCCCGCCCGGAAGCCCCGAGCGGCGATGTCCCGCACGAGGATCGGCGGTCACCCGGCATCGGCCGCCAGCGCCCGCAGCACGTCGCGCAGCGCGGGCGCGAGGTCTTCGGCGATGAGGCCGATGCCCACCCGCTCGCCCGCCGCGCCGTGCGCCCAGACGCCCATGGCAGCGGCCTCGAAGCCCGGCATCCCCTCGGCGACGAGGCCGCCGATGATGCCCGACAGCACGTCGCCGGAACCCGCCGTCGCCAGCCAGGGCGGGGCGTTGTCGTTGATCGCCGCCCGGCCGTCAGGCGCAGCGATCACCGTGTCGGCGCCCTTCAGCACCACCACCGCACCGGAGCGCGCCGCCGCCTGCCGCGCACGGTCGGTCTTCGGCAGGGCGGCCGCGGCGATGTCGGGAAAGAGGCGGGCGAACTCGCCGTCGTGCGGCGTCATCACGACCGGATGGGACCGGCCGGCGATGCGGGCGAACAGGGCGGCGGGATCGTCGCGGTGGCTCGTCAGGGCGTCGGCATCGAGCACCACGGCGCGCGGGCCGTCGAGCACGGCGGCGACGCGGGCGACTGTATCCGGCCCGACTCCGAGCCCCGGGCCGATGACGACCGCGTTGAGGCGATGGTCCGCCAGCAGGCCGGCCAGGCCCGCGGCGCCGTCGACGCTGCGCACCATCACGGCGGTGAGGTGGCTGGCATTGACGAGCAGCGCGTCGGGCGGAGAGGCGACCGTGACGAGGCCAGCACCGATCCTGAGCGCGGCACCGGCCGCGAGGCGCGCCGCGCCGGTCGCCGCCATCGGGCCGGAGACGACGACGGCGTGGCCGCGCACATATTTGTGACCGGAAGCCGCAGGCGGATGCCAGTGTTCGCGCCACAGCCCGGGGGCGTTGAGGAAGCAACGGGCGCCGATCGTCGCCAGCACGTCCGGCTGGATGCCGATGTCGGCCACCCGCACGCGGCCGGCATATTCGCGCCCCGGCAGCAGGAAATGGCCGGGCTTGCGGCGGAAGAACGTCACCGTGACATCCGCCCTTACCGCGACGCCCATCACGGCGCCGGTCTCGCCGTTGATGCCGCTCGGCAGGTCGACGGCCACGACCTCTCCCCGGCCGGCATTGATCGCCGCCACCGCCTCGGCCGCCTCTCCGTCCACAGGCCGGGCGAGGCCGGCGCCGAACAGCGCATCCACCACCACGTCGGCCGCGGCGACCGCCGCCTTGTCGAGCGGCTCGATCGGCAGGCGCTGGCGCCACCTTGCGGCGGCGTCCGCGGCATCGCCCTTCAGCCGGTCGGCCTCGCCCACCAGCATCAGCCGAACCGGATAGCCGCGCCCGGCGAGCACCCGGGCGGCAACGAAGCCGTCGCCGCCATTGTTGCCGGGGCCGCAGACGACGACGATGCGGTGCCCGAGAGGATGGCGTGTGGCCACGGCATCGGCGACCGCGAGCCCCGCCCGATCCATGAGCACGGTGCCGGCGGTCCCGGCCGCGATCGTCAGGCGGTCGGCCTCGCCCATCTCGGATGGCGTGAGCAATTCCAGCATGTTCACCTCGGGCCTATTTTTGCGGCATGCCGCCTATTTTGTAGCCATTCTTCGATGCGACGGCGGAGCGTTAACGCTGTTGCGGGCGGCGCTGCCCGTTTCTGCGGCGCTTCGCGACCGCCGATGAACCGCGGCGCGGCATGGGGAACGGAGCCCCGCCGGATGACGCGGCTCCGACATGGCACGGACCATGCATTAAAGCGGCGCGAACGGCGATACGGAACTTCGTCTCGATCGATCGGGCGGGGTTGTCCTGTGCGGACGGCACGACGGGGCATACCCGCCCAGGTTGTCTTTGCGGAGACTTTCCGGCCTGCCTGGCGGCACGGGGACGCATTGCGCGGCCCCGCCGTTTGGCGGATTGCGTTTGAGACAGGGCCTGCGTCCGCCGGTCCGGTGCCTGGAATTGAGGGTCTGCGGCCTCCGCCGGCCCGCTGAGATTGCCGCAAAGAGGGAGGCGATGAAGAAGATCGAAGCGATCATCAAACCCTTCAAGCTCGACGAAGTGAAGGAGGCGCTGCAGGAAGTCGGCCTGCAGGGCATCACCGTCACGGAAGCCAAAGGCTTCGGTCGGCAGAAGGGACATACCGAGCTCTATCGCGGCGCGGAATATGTCGTGGATTTCCTGCCCAAGGTGAAAGTCGAGGTCGTGCTCGCAGACGACACGGTGGAGAAGGCCATCGAGGCCATCCGCAGTGCCGCGGCGACGGGGCGCATCGGCGACGGCAAGATCTTCGTGTCCAACGTTGAGGAGGCGGTTCGCATCCGCACCGGCGAGACGGGGATCGACGCCATCTGAGGACAACCGGCCCCTTCGGGCGCCTCCGGAACACGGCCCGATCCGTGCGGCCGACCGGTGTGCCCGACAGCCCGCCTGGACGCTGAATTCATGGCGGGCCACCAGAACCCTTCAGCAAGTTCGTACATCTGAGGAACACAACATGACGACTGCGGACGAAGTCCTGAAGCAGATCCGTGAAAAGGACATCAAGTACCTCGATCTGCGCTTCACCGACCCGCGCGGCAAGCTGCAGCACCTGACGATGGACATCTCGCAGGTCGACGAGGACATGTTCGCCGACGGCGTTGCGTTCGACGGTTCGTCGATCGCGGGCTGGAAGGCCATCAACGAGTCCGACATGACCCTCATGCTGGACCCGGCCACCTTCCACACCGACCCGTTCTTCGCGCAGTCGACCGCTGTCGTGATCTGCGACATCATCGATCCGATCTCGGGCGAGCTCTACAGCCGCGACCCGCGCGGCACGGCCAAGAAGGCCGAGGCCTACGTCAAGACGCTCGGCGTCGGCGACACCGTCTATGTCGGTCCGGAGCCGGAGTTCTTCGTGTTCGACGACGTGCGCTTCTCCGCCACGCCGTTCAACACCTCGTTCATCGTCGATTCCAACGACCACCCGACCAACACCTGGACCGAGTACGAGACCGGCAACCTCGGTCACCGTCCGCGCATCAAGGGCGGCTACTTCCCGGTTCCCCCGGTCGATTCCCTGCAGGACATGCGCGGCGAGATGCTCTCCGTCATGGCCGAGATGGGCGTGACCGTCGAGAAGCACCACCACGAAGTGGCCGCGGCCCAGCACGAACTCGGCATCAAGTTCGACACCCTCGTGCGCAACGCCGACAAGGTGCAGATCTACAAGTACGTCGTGCACCAGGTCGCCAACGCCTACGGCAAGACCGCGACCTTCATGCCGAAGCCGGTGTTCGGCGATAACGGCTCGGGCATGCACGTCCACCAGTCGATCTGGAAGGACGGCAAGCCGATGTTCGCCGGCAACCTCTACGCCGACCTGTCCGAGACCTGCCTGTACTATATCGGCGGCATCCTGAAGCACGCGAAGGCCATCAACGCCTTCACGAACCCGACGACCAATTCCTACAAGCGTCTGGTCCCGGGCTATGAGGCTCCGGTGCTGCTGGCCTACTCGGCCCGCAACCGCTCCGCGTCCTGCCGCATCCCCTATGCGACCTCGCCGAAGGCGAAGCGCATGGAGATCCGCTTCCCGGATCCGCTGGCGAACCCGTATCTCGGCTTCGCCGCGATGCTGATGGCCGGCCTCGACGGCATCAAGAACAAGATCCATCCGGGCGAGCCGATGGACAAGAACCTGTACGACCTGCCGCCGGAAGAGCTGAAGCAGATCCCGACGGTGGCCGGCTCCCTGCGCGAGGCGCTCGCCTCCCTGAACGCCGACCGCGACTTCCTGAAGGCCGGCGGCGTGTTCGACGACGATCAGATCGATGCCTACATCGAGCTGAAGATGGAAGAGAACATGCGCTACGAGCTGACCCCGCATCCGGTCGAGTACGACATGTACTACTCCTCGTGAGGGCTGCGGGCGGTTCGCCGCCCTTCCCCTTCACCGGCAGCGATGTCCACGGATCGGAGCGCCCCTCGGGGCGCTCCTTTTCGTTTCCGGGGGCCGATTTCCATTTCTGGAGGCCGATTCGCCTGCCTCTCATAAGCCGGCTTGATTCCCCGCGAGACCTGATCCATATTGAAGGTGCAAGCTGATAGCCAAGGAGGTTAGGAATATGACGCCACCGGCGCAGTTTCGGACATCCTCGCAGGCTCGGGAAACCTGAGCCTCCCGCGGATAACCTTTGACAATCTGGCTTCTTAAGCTGAACTCCACTTCTCTTCGACGGAGGTCTGGCGAGGTCAGCTTTGATCTCGAATGATTTTTCTTGAGAGAATGCAGTGGAACAGATCGTGGATCTGACCAAGGGCATATTATCAGGCGATCGGCATAGGACACTCGGCCAATAGCGGCTTCCAGCCCAGCGCACGACTGCATCCTCCGCGCCTCCAATCGGACATGCCCATCAAGGGGCCTCGCCACCGGAAACGGTGCGAGGCCTTTTGCTTTTGAGGGCATGGCCGCACGATCTCCGCCAACGCCATGGGGTGCAGCCTGCCGCGTGCACGTCGTGCCGGGAGATCGGTACACCCGCCCCTGCCCCAACGCCCCCCGTTGAACGCCGTCGGGAATCGGGCTTTCTATGCGGGATCGCCGCGGCGCAGAGGCCGGCCGTCGCCCGTCACAATCGAGACGCACGCGCGGCCACGGCTTCGGCCGTCCTGGCCCTCGGCCGCCCTGTCCTGGCCCCTCCCCCGCCTGTCCAAGGAGACATCCGATGTCAGCGCTTCGCCTGCTCGTCGCAGAAGGCAACGTGGCGAGCCACCGGGAGCACGTGAAGCGCCTCACGGGGCGGACGCCGTCCGGAACCTATGCCGCGGTCCTGAAGGCACTGGCGCCCGGTGCGGAGGTCGATATCGTCTATCCGGCGGACCCCGGCGCCAACCTGCCCGGCGCCGCCCTCGCCGACTATGACGGCGTCGCCATCACCGGCTCGGCCCTCAACATCTACAAGCGCGAGGACGCCTCGCTGGCCCAGATCGAGTTCGCGCGCGCGATCTTCGTCGCCGGCATTCCGTTCTTCGGCTCATGCTGGGGGCTGCAGGTCGCGACCGTCGCCGCCGGCGGCAGCGTCCGGCCCAACCCGAAGGGTCGCGAGGTCGGCTTCGCCCGCCACATCACGCTCACGTCGGCCGGCGCCGCGCATCCGCTCCATGCCGGCCGCACCGCCTCGTTCGACGCGCCCGCCGTTCACATGGACGAGGTCGCGGACCGCCCCCACGGCATGACGGTGACCGCGACCAACGCCGTCTCGGACGTGCAGGCCGCGGAAATCCGCCATGGCAACGGGGTGTTCTGGGGGGTGCAGTACCACCCGGAATACGACTTCACCGACATCGTGGCGACGCTGGAGCGCTATCGCCCGATCCTGCTCGCGGAAGGCCTCGCGGCAAGCGAGGACGACATCGACCGGCTGACGGGCGACCTGACGGCGCTTTCGGCCGCGCCGGCGCGGCGGGACATCGCGTGGCGCTACGGCCTCGGCCCGTCGCTGACCGAGCCCGGCGAACGGCTGACGGAACTGCGCAACTGGATCGAGGCACAGGTGCGCCCGGCCGCCAGCGCAAGAGGACGCGCCTGAAGAGCCCGGAGCAGGTCCCTCGGACCGCGTCGTCCGGGCGAAGAACGTGCTTCGAGTTCAATAACCTGACGTGACCCGAGCGCGCCGGGAGCGTCGGTTCGAACGGGTTATGCCGTCCGGCGGTATCAGCCGTGCAGCAGCGCCATCGCCTCGTCGTGCAGCGCCCGGCTGCCGGCGGCGATGATGCGTCCCCCGTCCTTGGCGGGCGCGCCGTCCCAGGTCGTCACCACGCCGCCTGCGCCCTCAATGATCGGCACCAGCGCGGCGATGTCGTAGGTCTTGAGGCCGGTCTCCACCACGAGATCGACCTGCCCGGCCGCGAGCATGCAATAGGCATAGCAGTCCGCGCCGTAGCGGACATCGCGGGCGGCCGCGACCACGCGGGCGAACGCATCCGCGTCGCCGCCCTGAAACAGGTGCGGCGACGTCGACATTACCAGGGCCTCGCCTAGCCCGCGATCCTGCCGGCTCCGCAGCGGCGTCACGGTGCCGCCCCGCCGCAGTTCGGCACTGCGGCCGTCACCGAGAAAGACCTCGCCGATATAGGGCTGCGACATCAGCCCGAGCGCGGCGCTGTCGCCGGTGACCAGGCCGATCAGCGTGCCCCACAGCGGCAGCCCGGCGAGGAAGGCCCGCGTGCCGTCGATGGGATCGATGATCCAGGTGTGCGCCGCCCCGCTGCGAACCGCGCCGAACTCCTCGCCGATGATGCCGTCTTCGGGAAAGGCGCCCTCGATCAGGCGGCGGATCGCCGCCTCCGCGCCGCGGTCGGCGGCGGTCACGGGATCGTACGCGCCCGGCCCGGCCTTGTTGTCGGCGGCGACGCCGACCCGGAAATGAGCCAGCGCCTCTGCGCCCGCCGCCTCGGCCAGCGCGGCCAGGAAGGCGAAGTCGCGGGAGGGAGCGGGAGCGGTCGGGGAAGCGGTCATGGCGGCAGTCTCTGGCCCGGGAGGCAGGTTCGACGACGATGTGGAGCGATGGCGAAGACCGTCGCGAGAAAGCGCGGGAACGGCAACGCCGGGCACGGCCGGGATGACGACCTGCCGGGCGGCAGGCCGGGATCAGGCCGGCTGACGGGCCTTATGCCACCGGGGACGTCGCCCGCTCAAGCTGTCGCGCCGTCGCGGTGGGAAAGGACCCGGTCTCGTGGCGGCCACCGGCCGCCTTCAGACCGCGCTGTCGATCCAGGGCACCATCTGGGCCAGCACCTGGCCGAGCGCCGCATCCATCGCCGCGACGGCGGCGTCCGCCGTCTCGCTGGAGGCGCGGCTCTCGCCACGGAACACCTGGCTCGCGACGACGCGGCCGTTGGCGTCGTCGAGAATCTGGACCGAGAACTCCACCACGCCGCGCCGTCCGTGATAGGCGTCGAGCTGGAAGGCGCGGATGTCGATCAGCACCTGATAGTTGATGAGAAGGCCCTGGCCGGGCACGCCGACGGCGTGAACACGGCCGGAATTCTCCAGCGATTCCACCACCCGCGCCTGAACGACCCGGGGAAGCTGGTCCGCCCACAGCACGTTCTGGTAGTACGATATCGCCGACGGGGATGATTTCGCGGCGATGGAATTGGTGTTCAGCGCGGCAAGCGCGCGCGGCTCGGGCACGAGAAGCTGGACGCGGCTCGCCTTCGCCGCCGGCCGTGCCGCAGGCGTGCCCGCCGCGGCCGGCACCGCGGTCGAGGCGCTGAGGTCGTACAGCGCCTTCGGCGGGCTGGAGACGCACCCGGCCAGCATGACGGCCGCCACGGCGTTCGCGAACGCGCGGCGCAGCCCGTGCACCGGCGATCCGCCTCTCACATCGTCCGCTGCCGCCTGCATGCCTTGCCTTTCCCCGCCCTGCATCGCGCTCCCGCCTCTCAACGCCGCTGCGGCTGGAACACCGGCTGGTTCGACCCGCCGAAGATCAGCCGGTTCGGATCCCGCTCCAGAGACTGGACCGCGCTTTGAACCGTCGCAAGCGTCTGTCTGAGCTGGGCGATCGTCTCGGTCAGATCCGGCAGCCCGCGGCTGGAGAACCGGCCGAGATTGCTCATGATGCCCGGCAGCGAGTCGTTGACCGTGTCGGCCGCGACGCGGATCGCGTGGGCCGCGGCCGTCGCCTCGGCGACGAGGCCCTTGCTGCCGTCGCTGTTGACCATGCCGTTCACGTTGTCGATCAGCGGCGCGAGTTTGGCGGAGGCCGCGTTGAGGCGCGCCATCATCTGCTGCGTATCGGCGGTGATGTTGTCGATCTGCTCGCGTTTGCCCGCCAGTTGATCGCTGATTGAGCGCGCATTCGCCGCCGTTACGCGCACATCGGCGATCGTGCCGTCGATCTCAGGCGCGCGCGCGGCGACGCCGGCAACCACCTTGTCGGCGTTCTCCACGATGCGGCGCACCTCCGCGGTCGGAACCGCCGCAACGATCTTGTTGACGTTCTCAAGGGTGTTGTTCAGGCCGGTCGTGAACGCCTGCAGGTCGGTCGCGGCCTGCTTCACCTGCGCCACCACCTGGTTGACCTGCTCGCCCGTGGTGCCGAGCGAGTCGGAGAACTTGCGGACGTTGGCGACAACGACGCGCACGTCTTCCGGCGTCACCTCGGCGACGAGCTTGCGGCCCTGCTGGAGGATGCCGCCGAGATCGTTGGCCACGCCCTGCAGCACGTCGGCGACGCGGCCGGCCTGGGCGAGGAAATTGCGGATCTCGTCGGAATTGTCGGCGAGCGCGCCGGAGAACTTCTCGATGTTGGCGATGGTGCTGGTAACGGTCGGGCTGTTCTCGCGGATCAGGTTGTTGATGGCATCGACCGCGAGGTCCGTCTTCTTCAGCGTATCCCGGGCACCGTTCAGGAGCTCCTCGATCGCCGAGCCGCCGGCCTGGATGCGCGGAATGCCCGGCTCGGCGAACAGGGAGGGCGAATCCGCGCCGCCGCCGGAGAACGACAGGTTGGCGACGCCTGTGATGCCCTGGTAGCCGAGTTCGGCGCGCACGTCCTTGCGCAGCGGTGCGTTGGGATCGACCATCGCCCGGGCGACGACCACGGGCTTTCCGGCCGTCGAGAACGACAGCGACGCGACCGAGCCGATCCGCAGGCCGTTGTAGAACACCGAGGCACCGGGCGTCAGACCGGTCACGGAGCCGGAGAACACCACGTCCACCGGCACGTAGCCGCTCGTATCCTGCGCCTTGTACAGCCAGTAGACGAACCCGAGCGCGGCGGCGAGCACCACCAGCACGAACACGCCGACCGTCACGTAATGGGCACGCGTCTCCATGAGAGCCTCTCGAACCGCGAGCCAGTCACCAGCGCCTTGCGGCGCATTGTTCCGCACGGCACGGGCCGCCGGCAAATGCGGCGGACGGGCGCCGTCCGGCCGGATACATCCCGGTCGGGAGTCGGATAAAGGTCATCCTTTTCTCCCCGGTCCTTTGCCGATGCCCCTGAACAGGCGGGATCCGCGCACGCCGCGGAAATAGGATTTCACCCAAGGGTGATCGAAAGCCAGCATATCGTCGAGGGTGCCGGCAACAAGGACCCGCTTCTCACCGAGTACAGCGATTCGGTCGCAGATCGAATAGAGACTGTCCAGATCGTGGGTCACCATATAGACCGTCAGCCCCAGCGTCTCGCGCAGGCTTGCGATCAGGTCGTCGAAATCGGCCGCGCCGATGGGATCGAGGCCCGAGGTCGGCTCGTCGAGGAACAGGATTTCCGGGTCGAGCGCGAGGGCGCGCGCCAGCGCGGCGCGCTTCACCATGCCGCCCGAGAGCTCGGAGGGGAACTTGTCGGCGGCGTTCGCCGGCAGGCCGACGAGGTCGATCTTGAGCTTGGCGAGTTCGTCCATCAGCCGGGGCGACAGCTTGAGATGCTCGCGCATCGGCATCTGGATGTTCTGCTTCACCGTCAGCGACGAGAACAGCGCGCCCATCTGGAACAGCACGCCCCAGCGGCGCTCGATCTGGCGGCGCTCGGAATCGCCGAGCGCGTCGATGTCCTTGCCGAACACCTCGATGGTGCCCGAGACCTTCGGCGTCAGCCGCAGGATGGTGCGCATCAGCACCGACTTGCCGGTGCCGGAGCCGCCGACGAAGCCCAGAACCTCGCCGCGATAGAGGTCGAGGTCGAGGTCCTTCAGCACCGTCTGCTTGCCGAACGCCACGGTGATGCCCCGCGCGCGCAGCACGACCTCGCGCTCGCCGGCTTGGGCTTCGCCCTCGGGAACGTCGTGTTCGTCGTGAACGGGATCCGACGCCATGGCGCTCAAATCCCCACCGTTGCGAAGAACACCGCGAACACGCCGTCGACGAAGATGACCATGAAGATGGACTTCACCACCGACGTCGTGGTCTGGCGGCCGAGCGATTCCGCGCTGCCGCCGACCTTCATGCCCTCGACGCACGAGATGAGGCCGATGATCAGCGCCATCATCGGCGCCTTGTAGAGCCCGACCATCAGCGTCGGGATGTCCACCGCGACCTGGAGCTGGGTGATGAAGGTATCGGGCGGCACGCCGAGATAGCTCCACATGGTCAGTCCGGCGCCCACGAGCGCCGCCATGTCGGAGATGAAGGTGAGGATCGGCAGCGCGATCATCAGCGCGATCAGGCGCGGCAGGATCAGCACCTCGATGGGGCTGACGCCGATGACCTTCATCGCGTCGATCTCCTCGCGCATCTTCATCGAGCCGATCTCGGCCGTGAACGCGCTTCCGGAGCGGCCCGCGAACATGATGGCGGTGAGCAGCACCCCCATCTCGCGCAGCACCAGCACGCCGACGAGATCGACGACGTAGAGGTCCGCGCCGAAGCGGCGCAGGTAGAAGGCGCCCTGCTGGCAGATGATCGCGCCGATCAGGAACGACATCAGCACCATGATCGGCACCGCGCCGAAGCCGACGCGGTCGAGATTGGAGATGATCGAGGGCATCCTGAGCCGCGTGCGGCCGACGAAGATGCCGCCGATGGCGATGACGAACGCGCCCAGCACATTGGTCACCGCCGCGGCATCGGCGAGCACCGACATCGTGGTGCGGCCGACGGCCTCGGGGATCGAGAGCAGCGAGAACCGTCCGCGGCGCGGGGGCACCCAGGGAACGGGCGTCCGGAAACCGACTTCGGCGAGCAGCTTCGCGCGCAGCGGTTCGAGATTCACGAGCTCGACGCGCACGCCGGCATATTCGAGATGCGCGCGCAGACGGTGCAGCAGCCAGGCGCCGGAGGTGTCGAGTTCCGCGAGATCGGCGAAGTCCATCCGCACGCGGGTGCAGCCGGGAAGGCTCACCGCGTCGATCGCGTCTTCCGCCATCCGGCCGGCCGCGATCACCCAGTCGCCGGACACTGCGATGACCGCCGCGTCGTCGTTCGCCTGGACGTCCAGCTGCGGTTGTCGTGCGACGGCGACGCTCATCGCGGCAGGCCTCCACGGTCTTGTCGCGGAAATACTCCCTTGCCTATTAAAGGCCTGAGGTGATTCCGTCGAGGCAGATGGCAACACACTTGCGGGAATTCACACCTGCGACAGCCGGTGGCCCCGGAGGCCGGTGGGAGGGGGCGAAGTCCGGCCCACCCGCCACAAACCGGGCGGCCGACACGATCGAACAGGCGGCGCGCGGCGCCTGCGGGAGCATCATGACGCACGATCCACAGCCGCCGACACAGGCCGCAGCCGGCCGGAGCCGCCGCCTTTCGGTCCACATCGAACGCTTCCCCATCGCCGGACGCTTCACGATCTCGCGCGGTGCGAAAACCGAGGCGGTGGTCGTGGTGGCCGAGATCCGGTCGGGTCAGGCGGTCGGCCGCGGCGAGTGCGTGCCTTATGCGCGCTACGGCGAGACGGTCGAGGGGGTCGCCGCGGCGATCGAGGCGGCGCGGCCGCTGATCGAGGCCGGCATCGACCGCTTTGCGCTTTCGGCGGCGATGGGCGCCGGTGCGGCGCGCAACGCGCTCGATTGCGCGCTCATCGACCTGGAAGCGAAGCACGCCGGGCGCCCGGCCGCCGACCTACTGGGGCTCGGCACGCTGCGCCCGCTCGTCACCGCCTACACCCTCAGCCTGGGCAGCCCGGACGAGATGGCTGCGGCAGCGGCAGCCGCCGCCCACCGTCCGGTCCTCAAGATCAAGCTCGGTGGCGAAGGCGATCCGGAGCGGGTGCGGGCCGTGCGCGCCGCAGCGCCTTCAGCCCGGATCATCGCCGATGCCAACGAGGCGTGGACCGAAGCGACCTTCGCCGCCAACATGGCCGCCTGCGCCCAGACCGGCGTGATGCTGATCGAACAGCCGCTGCCGGCGGGAGACGACGCGCTGCTCGGCCAGGTCGCCCGCCCGGTGCCGGTCTGCGCCGACGAGAGCCTGCACGTCGCCGGGCAGGTGGCGGCGCTCGCCGGACGCTACGACGCGGTGAACATCAAGCTCGACAAGACCGGCGGGCTGACCGAGGCGCTGCTGGCCGCAGCCGAGGCCCGCAGGCTCGGGCTCGACATCATGGCCGGGTGCATGGTGGGCACGTCGCTCGCCATGGCCCCGGCGCTGCTGCTCGCCCAGCAGGCGACGTTCGTGGATCTCGACGGACCGCTGCTGCTGGCGCGCGACCGTGAGCCGGGCCTCGTCTATGACGGCTCGACGGTGTCGCCGCCGGAACCCGCTCTCTGGGGATAGAGCGCGCCCGGCGGGAGGACCGAAGGTCAGGCCGTGAGGGCGCGGACCAGCATGTCGTCGTCGATATTGCCGCCCGAGGCGACCACGACGACCGTGCGGCCGGCGACGTCGAGCTTGCCCGACAACAGCGCGGCCAGGCCGACCGCACCGCCCGGCTCGATCACCAGCTTGAGTTCCCGCACGCCATGGGCAACGGCCGCGAGCGCCTCCGCATCGCTGACGGCGGCGCCGCCGGCGAGATGCTGGCTGTTGACCGCGAAGGTGACGCGACCCGGCGTCTGCGCCATCAGCGCGTCGCAGACCGAGCCCGACGGCTCGGCGTTGGAGACCCGCTTGCCCGCCGCGAGCGACCGGCCGTGGTCATCGAACCCTTCCGGCTCGACCACGACGACCTGCGTCTGGTGGAAGGTCTCATGGATCGCAAGGGCGATGCCGCCGATCAGGCCGCCGCCGGAGGCCGGCGCGAGCACGAAATCGGGCACGATGCCGAGGGTTGCGGACTGCGCCACGACCTCGAGCCCGACGGTGCCCTGCCCGGCCATCACGCCGGGGTCGTCGTAGGGATGGACGAAAGTGGCGCCGGTCTTCTCGGCGATGGCGTGGGAGATCGCCTCGCGATCCTCCGTGCGGCGGTCGTAGAGCACCACCTCCGCCCCGAGGCGACGGGTGCGGGCGATCTTGCTCGCGGGGGCGTCGCGCGGCATCACGATGGTGGCCGGAACCTCGTAGAGCGCGGCCGCGGCGGCGACGCCCTGAGCATGATTGCCCGAGGAACACGCCACGACGCCGCGCCGGCGCACATCCGCATCGATCAGCGACAGCCGGTTGAAGGCCCCGCGGAACTTGAACGATCCCGTCCGCTGCAGGCATTCCGCCTTCACGAACACGTTCGCGCCGGTGATCCGGCTCAGTTCCGGGGCCGGGAGCAGCGGCGTCTTCACGGCCACGCCTTCGAGCCGGCGGGCGGCGGCCTCGATATCGGAGAAGTGCGGCGGCGGCAGCGGATGGACGGTCACGGGATACTCCCTTCAGGACGGCCTCGGAGCGCTGTCCGATCGAATGGAACCATCCGATCGACAGGACATCGCCCCGGGCTTCAGGCGCGCGATATCCCGCCTCGGCGGTAACGCCCTCGGCGGGATTACGGCGGTCGAGCCGGCGGGTCATCACCGCGCCGGCCATGAAAACGAAAACGGGAGAGGACGAATCCCACCCCCGTGGACGCGCAAGCTAATCCCTCCGCCGCGCCGGGCAACCCTGCTCTGCGCAGGGCTGCAGCGCGGTCGGATCGAAGAGGCGGCCGGATGGCGACGCCGGCCGGTCAGGACCCGGGCCACAACAGGGGGAAGATGCGGTCGCGGGTCAGCGGCGCGACGGCTTCGGGCGGTGGCAGCGTCGCGGGAGTCGTGGGGTCGACCCAGCGAACCTCCTCGATTTCGGCGGCGGGACGGACGGGCGTGTCGACGCGGAGACGGAACAGCTCAGCCTCCACCACATGGCCCCGCTCGTTCGCGGCGGGCGCCGAGAAGCGGCCGACATAGGCCGGCTCGGACGGCGCGACGGAAAGGCCGAGTTCCTCGCGAAGTTCGCGGCAGAGCGCCTCGACCGGCGCTTCCGCCGCCTCGATCTTGCCGCCGGGCTGGATGAACACCGCCGAGCCGCGCTTTCGCACCAGAAGGGTCATGCCGTCGGCGCGCACGATGACGGCGGCGGCGATGCGAATCGGGAGCGGTGTGGTCACGGCGGCCCCTTCCTGCCGATGCGCCCGCCGGCCGCGACGCCGCGCACGGCAGGCGGCCCGGTCCGATGGCGGCGCTCAGAGACGGCGAATATGATTGTCCCAGGAGATGTCGCTGTCATGGCGGGTCTCCGTCCCGTCGCGCTCGACGATCACCGCGCCCTCCCCGCTCGTCAGCACGAAGCCGGTTTCCGGGGCCGGCGCCGCGCCGCAGCCATCCGCGAGGCCGCGGCTCTCGACGAGGGCGCGCGTCGCGGTGTCGAACACCATGACCGTGCTGCCGACGGGGCTCGCGAGCACGATGCGGTCGCCCGCGACGTTGGCGGCGACCGAGCCGATATATTGCCCGAGGCTGAGGCGCTGGCGCGCGGTCATCTCGACGAACTGCAGCGGCTTGCCGGCCTCGTGAACCGCCACCAGCGGCACCGCCTCGGCCTTGTCGCCCCACCACTGGCAGCCGATCCAGGTGCGGCCGGCGCCGTCCACCGCCATGTGGCGCATGCTGAGCTGGCGGAGGTCGCCAGGCGGCTCGGCCTTGTCGCGGAGGTCGCCGGTGCGCCGGTCGATGCGCACCAGCGACGGTTCCATCGCGGCGAGATCGAGATTGGCGCGGGGATAGTCCGGATGGGTGTAGATGCCGCCGTTGGCAACGATCAGCGTCTCGCCGTCGGGATCGAGCAGGAGTTCGTGGGAGCCGATGCCGTGGCCGTCGAGTTCGCCCACGCGGGCGAAGCCGGCGGTGGCATCGTAGACGCCGACCACCGCGATGCCGTCGTCGTAGGCGTTCTCGGTGGCGTAGAGCAGCCGCCCCTCCGGCGAGAACACGCCGTGGCCTTCGAAATGACGGCCGGCCGGGGTGGAGAAGGCGTGGACGGCGCGGCCGGTTTCGCGGTCGAGCGCAACGGCGAACGTGCCGGGCCGGCGGGCGAAGGCGACGATCCACCGCCCGCTGCCGTCGACCGCGAGCGAGTGGCCGCGGGCCGCGAGGATTTCCGAGGAATGGACCCGGCCTTCGAGATCGATCAGCGCCACCGCGAAGCGGCCGTCCGGCAGGCGGCAGCAGGTGGCGTAGAGCGGCTCGCCCCCGGCCGCGCGGGCGACCGCGCCGAGCGACGGCAGCCCGGCGAACGGCGTGGCCGCCGCAAGCGGCAGCGCCGCGGCGAGGCCGAGGAAGCGGCGGCGGTCAATCGCCATCGAGCGCATAATATAAACAACCAATATTAAGAGTGCTCTTCCAAAAATCTACGCACATAAATAATCATATCAGAAACATCCTCGCGTGAAAATCTTTCTATATTTCCGTGAGCTGCACTATTTCTTATATCAGCAATAGCCGTAATACGCTTCTGGACTAGAATATTATAAGCACCTGATCTCACTAAATCAGAGTTCATTCTATCAAGCTTACCGAGAGGCAAGGCGCGATCCTGGCACATTTGACGCAGTCTCGTTTCCAAAACCACGCCGGCAATCACCGCAGAAGCAGAGATATATCCCGCATCAAGCAGTTCAGATGATTG
>JAEZMP010000006.1 GCA_023442215.1 Pseudomonadota bacterium | reverse complement strand
TGCAATAACCGTAACAAACCTCTTCAGCGTGCGCGATTCAGACCTTAGGCTTAGACGGGCCGTGCATTCGCGGTGTCCGGTGCCCGAAAGTCGCCGCGAAAGGCCGGGAACGCGCTCGACGGACCTCCGCAATGCTGTCAGGCTCGTTCCGCCACGCCTTCCGGGCGCCCGCGAATCTGCTGCTCCCGCCGAATCGCTGTCCTGTCGATTTTCCTGCCCTGTCGAATCTTCCGTCCGTCTTCGAGGCGCCTATGAGTTCTCCGGCCCATCTTCCGCCACTGTCTTCCGGCGAGCGGGCCGGGCGCCTGCGCAATCTCTGGCCGCTCAGCATCGAGACCGACCGCGAGGTCTGGACGGTGCTCTTGCTCGCCTCGGTGGGCGGGCTCGCCATCGCCTTCATGGTCGACTGGGTGCACGCCCTCGTCTCGCTGCTGCAGACGGCGCTGTTCGGTGCCGCCATCGACAGCGACGGCGGCGACGGCATCGCCCGCTGGCGGCTCCTGGTGGTGCCGATCCTCGGCTCTCTGGTTCTCGGCGGCGTGCTGGTGTTTCTCGACAAGCGCAAGCTGCTGGCGATCACCGACCCGGTCGAGGCGAACGCGCTGGAAGGCGGGCGGATGTCGGCGTCCCAGACGCTGATCTTCGTCGGCCTGTCCACCATCTCCATCAGCATCGGCGGCTCGGTCGGCTTCGAGGCGGCGATGAGCCAGCTCGGCGCCGGGCTCCTCAGCGTCATCGGCCAGAAGCTCGGGCTGCCGCGCCGGGCGCTGCGCTGCCTCGTCGCCTGCGGAACGGCGGCGGGCATCGCCGCCATCTTCGACGCCCCGCTCACCGGCACCATCTATGCCCTCGAACTGGTGATCGGCGGCTACGGCGTCCGCGCCCTGCTGCCGACGCTGCTTGCCGGGGCGACCTCCGGCCTCGTCACCCATTTCCTCGTGGGTCCGCGGCCGATCTTCCTGATGCCGCCGATGAGCCAGCCGGAGTTATGGCACTACACCACCGCCATCGGGCTCGCCGTCGCCGGCAGCATCGTCGGCATCGCGGTGATGCGCGGCGCCACCGGCTTCGAGGCGCTGCTCGCCCGGCGCAAGGTGCCGAAGCTGCTGCGGCCTTTGGCCGGCGGCGTGTGCCTCGGCGTGCTCGCGTTCGTCGCCTGGCAGGTCATCGGCCCCGGCCATCTCGTGCTGCAGGGCATCATCCGTGATCTGCCGGCGCCGGGCTGGCTTGCCGTGCTGCTCGTCGCCAAGATCGCGGCATCGGTGGTCTGTGTCGGCTCGGGGTTCCGCGGCGGCCTGTTCTCCGCATCCCTGCTGATCGGCGGCATCCTCGGAGCACTGGCGCATGTGCTGGTGATCGCGCCGATCGTCGGGCCATCGGCAAGCCCCGAGCTCTCCATCGCCGTCGGCATGACGGCGGTGTGCGCGTCGGTGATCGGCACGCCCGTCGCGATCCTCATCCTGGCGATCGAGACCACCGGCCTCCACGTCGGCATCGTCGCGGTGGCGCTCGGCGTCGTCATCGCCAGCCACCTCACGCGCCGCTGGTTCGGCTACTCGTTCTCCACCTGGAAATTCCACCTGCGCGGCCAGGACCTGTCCGGCCCGCGCGATATCGGGCGGCTGAAGGAACTCACCTTCGCCGATGCCCCGCTGATCGACCCGCCGCGCCTGCTCGGCGAGGAGCGCATCGGCGACGTCGCCCGCAAGCGCGCCGACTGGGTCGCCGCGGAGGGCTTCTCCAAGCCGGAGATGATGGCGATCGTCACCGAGCAGGGCGGGTTCGTCGGCTTCCTGCGTCACGACCGGTTGATCGAGGCGGCGGCGGAGACGCCCGACCTGCCGGTGGCGATGATCGCGGACCATCCCAAGGCGTGCGCCCGGGTGGACGATCCGCTGTCGAGCCAGGTCGAGATCTCCGAGGCGGCGTTCGGCGGCTGGTTCGCCGTGGTCGACCGCGACGACCGCCTTGTCGGGTTTGCGCCCGAGGCGGCGGTGCTGCGGCGCTATCTCAGCGAACTCAAGGCCGCCGACCAGGACGACACCGCGCCGTTCCCGCCGCGGCCGCGGTGACCCGCGTCCTGCCTCACGAGCGCCAGAACGCGCCGGTGAACAGCACCAGCACGGTCATGATTTCCAGGCGCCCGAGCAGCATCGCGACGGTCAGCACGAATGTTGCGAAGTCGTCGAGCGGCGCGAAGGTGCCGGCCGGGCCGATCAGCGGTCCGATGCCCGGGCCGACATTGCAGAACGCCGTCGCGACGCCCGACAGGCTCGTCATCAGGTCGAGCCCGGAAACCGTGCACAGCAGCAGCGACATCACCACGATCAGCCCGACGAAGGCGATCAGGAACACGACCACGGATTCGAACACCTCCGGCTCCACCACCCGGTCGCCGTAGCGCATCGGCACCACGCTGTTCGGGTAGAGCAGCCGCTGCACCGAGCGGCTGAGCGCCTGCCACAGGATCACTAGCCGGTAGATCTTGATGCCGCCCGAGGTCGAGCCCGAGCAGCCGCCGATGAAGGTCAGGAAGAAGAAGATGCCGACCGAGAGCGGCCCCCATGCGGTGTAGTCCTGCGAGACGAAGCCGGTGGTGGTCACGACCGAGACCACGTTGAAGGTCGCATGGGTCAGCGCGTCGAAGAAGCCGTGCTGGTCGCCCCACCAGCGCCACAGCGTCAGCGCCAGCGATGAGAACACGATGATGCCGAAGAACGTCCTCACCTGCACGTCGCGGAACAGCGCCGTGCGGCGGTGGAA
>JAEZMP010000705.1 GCA_023442215.1 Pseudomonadota bacterium | reverse complement strand
ATCGTCGACCGGCCGGGCGCGACGCGGGGCGCGTTCGCCTCGCCCGCCGCCCATGCGCTGGCGCGCTTCCGCGTGCCGGAGCGCGATGCCGCCTCGCTTCCCGGGCTGGCGCCGCCGGCCTGGTGCTTCCTGCATGCCCCGCTCGACGGTTCCTCCTCCACGGCCCTGCGCGCCGCGCGGCTCAAGGCGGCCCGCGCGAGCACGCCCGCGACCCCCTGACCGGCATCGACCGAAAGGCGACCACCCTCATGACCACACGCCACCGCGAAAAGAACCCGTCCGCCCATGCGGCCGGCCACGAGGCGAGCCCGCCGATCTCCCCGCAGGAGGCGCTGATCTACGTCATGGTCACGCTGTCCGCCGTCGACCGCGAGATGACCGACGTCGAGCTCGGCACCATCGGCGACATGGTATCGGGCCTGCCGGTGTTCGCCGGCTACGACCCGGACCGCCTGATCGAGACCGCGCGCGATTGCGGCGAGATCGTCCGCGGCGAGAACGGCCTGTCGCTGCTGCTGGAAATCGTCCGGGACGCCCTGCCGGCGCGGCTGCACGAGACCGCCTACGCGCTCGCCATCGAGGTGGCGGCCGTCGATCTCGACGTGGAACAGGAAGAGCTGCGCTTCCTCGAGCTGCTGCGCGACGCGCTCGACCTCGATCCGCTGGTGACGGCGGCCATCGAGCGCTCGGCCCGGGTCCGCTTCCGCACGCTGTAGCCTCCGGCCCGAGGGCAAGAACGCCGATACCGCGCCGGCGGGCCTGAATGGCTTCGCCGGCGTTTTGCTAACTTGCGAAAAATTGCTAAATCGCATTTAACCCGTTCAATCCTTGTATAATTCGGCTCTGTTTGCAAAACAGCAGCGTCCGCGCATCGTTGACGCCGGAAAGCTCTCGCCTGGCGCGAAGCCCGCCGGCCCCGGTGCGCCGGGGAATGCGCCCGCTGGGCACGCGATCGTCTGGTCCGGGCCGAAACGGGTGATAGAGTTGCGTGCCGCCTGCGTGCGGCGGTCCCTGCGGGTTCCGGATTGCCGCGCCGTCGGCGGCTCACGAGGTGAACGGTCATGAGAGACATCCTCGACAAGCTCGATGCCCGCCGCGCGGGCGCCCGCCTCGGCGGCGGCGAGAAGCGCATCGCCGCCCAGCACAAGCGCGGCAAGCTCACGGCGCGCGAGCGCCTCGAACTCTTGCTCGACGACGGGTCGTTCGAGGAGTTCGACATGTTCGTCGAGCACCGCTGCACCGATTTCGGCATGGACGCGCAGCCGAAAATCCCGGGCGACGGCGTCGTCACCGGCTGGGGCACGGTGAACGGCCGCACGGTGTTCGTGTTCGCCAAGGACTTCACCGTGTTCGGCGGCTCGCTTTCCCAGACCCATGCCGCCAAGATCACCAAGATCCAGGACATGGCGCTCCGGATGCGCGCGCCCATCATCGGCCTGTTCGATGCCGGCGGCGCCCGCATCCAGGAAGGCGTCGCCGCGCTCGGCGGCTACGGCGAGGTGTTCAAGCGCAATGTCGCCGCCTCGGGCGTGATCCCGCAGATCTCGGTGATCATGGGGCCGTGCGCCGGCGGCGACGTCTATTCGCCGGCCATGACCGACTTCATCTTCATGGTGCGCGACACCTCCTACATGTTCGTCACCGGGCCGGACGTGGTGAAGACCGTGACGAACGAGACGGTCACCGCGGAGGATCTCGGCGGCGCCCGCGTCCACACCGCCAAGTCTTCCATCGCCGACGGCGCCTGGGACAACGATGTCGAGGCGCTGCTGCAGGTGCGCCGGCTGATCGATTTCCTGCCGGCCAACAACCAGTCCGGCGTGCCGCACTGGCCGACCGAGGACGATGGCCGCCGCCACGACGACAGCCTCGACACGCTGGTGCCGGACAATCCGAACACCCCCTACGACATCAAGGAACTGATCCTGAAGGTCGCCGACGAGGGCGATTTCTTCGAGATCCAGGAAGCCTTCGCCAGGAACATCGTCACCGGCTTCATCCGCCTCGAGGGGCGCACCGTCGGCGTCGTCGCCAACCAGCCGATGGTGCTGGCCGGCGTGCTCGATTCCGATGCCTCCCGCAAGGCGGCGCGGTTCGTGCGGTTCTGCGACGCCTTCGAGATTCCGATCGTCACCTTCGTCGACGTGCCGGGCTTCCTGCCGGGCACCGCGCAGGAATATGGCGGCCTCATCAAGCACGGCGCCAAGCTGCTCTATGCCTATTCGGAGGCGACGGTGCCGCTCGTCACCGTCATCACCCGCAAGGCGTTCGGCGGCGCCTACGACGTCATGGCCTCCAAGCATGTCGGCGCCGACATCAACTATGCGTGGCCGAGCGCGCAGATCGCGGTGATGGGCGCCAAGGGCGCGGTCGAGATCATCTTCCGCCAGGACATCGGCGATGCCGCCAAGATCGCCGAGCGCACCCGGGAATACGAGGACCGGTTCATGTCGCCGTTCGTGGCGGCGGAACGCGGCTATATCGACGAAGTGATCATGCCCCATTCCACCCGGCGGCGGCTGTCGCGGGCGCTCACCATGCTGGGCGCCAAGAAGGCCGAGACCGTGTGGCGCAAGCATGACAACATCCCGCTCTGAGCCGCCCCGGCGGCATTCGCGTCCGTCCGTCCGGTTTCCGTTTGATCCCGCTCATGGTCTTCGCCGGCAGAAGTGTTCAACTGCCGTCGGCCGGGCCGCACATCGAGGGCAGCAGCCGTGTTCTCAAAGATCCTGATCGCCAATCGCGGTGAGATCGCCTGCCGGGTCATCAAGACCGCGCGGCGGATGGGCATCAAGACCGTCGCGGTCTATTCCGATGCCGACCGCGACGCGCTCCATGTCGAGATGGCGGACGAGGCGGTGCATATCGGCCCGGCGCCGGCCGCCCAGTCCTATCTCGTCATCGACCGCATCATCGAGGCCTGCCGGCAGACCGGCGCCGAGGCCGTGCATCCCGGCTACGGCTTCCTGTCGGAGCGCGCGGCCTTCGCCGAGGCGCTCGATGCCGCCGGCATCGTCTTCATCGGCCCCAACAAGGGGGCGATCGAGGCGATGGGCGACAAGATCGAATCGAAGAAGGCGGCGAACGCGGCCGGCGTCTCCACCGTGCCGGGCTTCCTCGGCGTGATCGAGGATTCCGCGGCCGCCATCCGCATCGCCGACGAGATCGGCTATCCGGTGATGATCAAGGCCTCGGCCGGCGGCGGCGGCAAGGGTATGCGCATCGCCCATTCGACCGACGAGGTGGCGGAGGGCTTCGACCGCGCCCGCTCCGAGGCCCGCTCCTCGTTCGGCGACGACCGGGTGTTCATCGAGAAGTTCATCACCGACCCCCGGCACATCGAAATCCAGGTGCTCGGCGACAAGCACGGCAACGTGATCTATCTCGGCGAGCGCGAGTGCTCGATCCAGCGGCGGAACCAGAAAGTCATCGAGGAAGCGCCGTCGCCGCTGCTGGACGAGGCCACCCGACGGCTGATGGGCGAGCAGGCGGTGGCGCTCGCCAAAGCGGTCAACTACGATTCCGCCGGCACGGTCGAGTTCGTCGCCGGCCAGGACCGCTCGTTCTATTTCCTCGAGATGAACACCCGCCTGCAGGTCGAGCATCCGGTGACGGAGCTGATCACCGGCATCGACCTCGTCGAGCAGATGATCCGCGTCGCCGCCGGCGAGCGGCTGACGATCGCGCAGGACGACGTCAAGCTCACCGGCTGGGCGGTCGAAAGCCGCGTCTATGCCGAGGATCCGACCCGCGGATTCCTTCCGTCCACCGGCCGCCTCGTGACCTACCGTCCGCCGGCGGAAGGCACCGCGGACGGCGTGACGGTGCGCAACGACACCGGCGTCTACGAGGGCGGCGAGATCTCGATCCACTACGATCCGATGATCGCCAAGCTCGTCACCCACGCGCCGAGCCGGCTGCGCGCCATCGACGCCCAGGCGATGGCGCTCGATGCCTTCGCCATCGACGGCATCCGCCACAACATCCCGTTCGTCTCCGCGCTGATGCACCATCCGCGCTGGCGCGAGGGCCGGCTTTCGACCGCCTTCATCGCCGAGGAGTTTCCGAACGGCTTCCAGCCGCAGCAGCCGGCCGGCGAGGCGGCGCTGCCGTTCATCGCGATCGCCGTCGCGGTCGACAACGCTCTCAACGTCCGCAAGCGCCGCATCTCCGGCCAGCTCCGCGCCCCCGATTATGTGCGTTTCGATGCCGAGCGCGTCGTCGCGCTCGGGGCCGCGCATCATGCCGTGACCGTGGTGGACGGTGCCGATCCCCAGGCGCTGCGGCTCAGGACCGATCTCGGTGCCGAAATCGCCGTCACGTCGTCGTGGCGGCCGGGCGAGAGGGTCTGGCACGGCAGCATCGACGGCAAGCCGCTCGCCGCCGACATCCGCCCCATCCTCAACGGCGTCGCCATCGCCCACGCCGGCATGGCGAGCGAGGCCCGGGTCTATACCCGCCGCGAGGCCGAACTCGCGCTTCTGATGCCGGAAAAGGTCGAGGCCGGCGCCGGCAAGAACCTGCTCTGCCCGATGCCCGGTCTGGTCCGCGCCCTGCTCGTCAAGGAAGGCCAGGATGTGAAGGTCGGCGAGCCGCTCGCGGTGGTCGAGGCGATGAAGATGGAAAACGTGCTGCGCGCGGAACGCGACGCCAC
>JAEZMP010000703.1 GCA_023442215.1 Pseudomonadota bacterium | reverse complement strand
TTGCCCTTGCCCGGCGCGGGCCGGACCATCTGGCTGTCGTCGGTCTGCTGCTTTCCGGTGAAGGATGCGAAGAACCCGCCGCCCGAACCGCCCTTGCTGTTGTCGATGGCGGCGATCGCGCGGCGTTCGCCGTTCTTGCGCGCCTCGTAGTCGGCGAGCGCTTCCTCGAAGCCGGGCAGCGGCTTGCCGTCGCTCGGCACGTGCAGCGTGTGGCCGTTCGGGAACACGCGCACGAGCTGGTCGCGCGTCATGCGCGGCCAGTGGCGGACGCTGCCGGTGTCGAGATGGACGAACGGGGTGTTGGCGGTCGGGTAGAAGCCGACGCCGCCGACCTGCATCCTGAGGCCGATCTCGCGGATCTTCGTGATCGACACGTCGGCGAGGTAGAAGTCCATCGCCTTGCCGTAGGTGTGCTGGCTGTTCTTGGCCACGCCGCGCGTACGACGCCGCAGCATGTTGTTGGTGGCCGGAGACCGATAGGCGGACACGATGCGGATGGGCGAGTGCGACCCGGTCTTCTGGTAGACCTCCCAGATCAGGTCGAACAGGGCGGGATCCATGCGGGTGGCTTCGTTGCGCCGCCAGTCACGCAGGAACTGGTTGAGCTGGCGCAGGCCCGACGGAATGAACTTGCCGTCCTTCTTGAACGTGATCTGAGCGGATTCGCCGGTGTGCGTATAATAAAGATTGAGCGTGCGCGTCTCGGCCTTTGCCGGCTTCGCAGTCGCGGCGAGCGCGCCGGCGAGCACGGTACCGGCAACGAGCGTGGTGACCGCATAGGCACCGGCGGCCCTGGCGCCCCGCACGAACAGTGCCGCACAGCGCGAACCGAAAGACCCGTATCCGAAGCTGAAACCGAAGCCCGCGCCCGGACGTTTACCGTCCGCACACCGGCTGTCGCCGGAAGGAAGGGAATCGGTCTGACCGGACACGCGGGCGGCCTGGAGCGGCTGCCGGCGGGCGGAGCTAAGGGCGTCGGCGCCCGTTTGGTTCCGTCGTGCGTTCTCTGTCACTATTGCAGTACCGTATCCCTACGATGCGCCTTCCCGGCGGGAAACCCGGGATCGAGACATCGTGAAACCCCCGCAACGTTCGATACACGCCGAACCGTTAAAAAGCGTTTACCGTATCGCCCGACCATTGGATAGCGTTGCGGAATTGCATCCGCCAGAAAAAATTTTCGTCCATGCCCGACGCCATCGCGCGGCGGCCGGTTTCGCTCGGCCGCCACGGCGTCGCGACGCGCCCACGCAGGGAAGCAAAACCGGCGTCGGCGAAGCCGCCTCACACGGCTCCGAACTTTAAAGTAAAATACTTCTAATTATAGATTAGACGTCTTTTGTACGTTTTTGCGCCGTTATCGGCCGCCGTAGTTGACAAACTACTTTCCTCTATACAGTGTCCCGGCAGGCAACGCTGCAGCCCGATCGCTCGGGCCGGCGATATTCGTCCCTGGACGCCGCCTCGGTCCCGCGAGAGCGTCCCGGCCGATCCGTTTCCCAGGACCGCCCTGCCCGTTCTTCCGGTCGCCGACTTCCGTGTGAGGGCTCCCGACGGCGCAGCCGGATCCATGGCGAGAGAACGACCCGATGGCGCGCGCATCCACCGAAATCTCTTGGTCCGAACGCGACCGTTCTGCGCTTGCCGCTGCCGGCAATCGCGGCGTGAACCGGCGAACGGCAACGATTCGCCGGCTTCGGACCGCGCTGGGCGGCCTCGCCCTCGCCGCGGCGACCTCGATGACGGGGCCGGCGGCGGCACAGGACGCGGCAACGCAGAACGCGGGCGGGCAGAACGCGGCAACAGAGGCGCCGGCGGCGCTGATCCGGCTCGAGCTCAACAAGCTGGAGCCGACCGCGGGCGGCGCCTGCCGGGTCTATTTCCTGATCGAGAACGGCAAGGGGCCGTCGCTGCGCTCGCTGAAGCTCGACCTGTTCGTGCTCGACGACAAGGGCGTCGTCGGCAAGCGGATGGCGGTCGAGGCCGCCCCGATCGCGTCGGGCAAGACCATGGTGAAGCTGTTCGACGTCTCCGGCGTCGAATGCGGCTCCTTCGGCCGGGTGCTGCTCAACGACGTGATCTCGTGCACGGCCGCCGACGGCGCCGCGCTTTCCTGTCTCGACCGGGTCGAAGTGTCGTCGAAGGCGGACGTGCCGTTCGGCAAATGACGGACGCCAGCCGGGTCGCTTCCCGCCCGGCGCGACGGCCAGGACCTCGCGGCGACGCCCGCCCGTTCCGGCACACGCGCAGGGCCGGCGGCCGGGCCAGAACCGATGGATGAATGCTGATGGAACCGACGGCAGCCACTTCCTCACCGACCGCGGCGGCGCCTGCCATGCCCGTGGCCGGGTCCGCGGATGCGGCAGGAATGACCGCGGGGACGGTTCCGGGCGGTCCGGTTATCGGCCAGATGCCGACCGGAGTCGACGCGGCGGCACCGGCCGGGACGGGTGCGGCGATGCCGGTTGAGGCCGTGCCTGCCGCGCCGGGAGCGCTCCCCCATGGCGCCGTGCCGCAGGGCGCCGACGCCTTGATGCCCCACGCCGCGAATGGGCTCGACCCCTCCGCCCTCGCCCCCTCCGCCGGCGCTCTGGACCCGATGGGCCCGGCGGTGCTGCTGCCGCACGACCTTTCGCCCATCGGCATGTTCCTCGCCGCCGACATGGTGGTGAAGGCGGTGATGGTCGGGCTGGCGCTCGCGTCGGTCATCACGTGGACCATCGCGCTCTACAAGGGCGTGGAACTGAGGCGCGCGCGCCGTCGCGTTCGCGCCGGGCTGCGATCGATCGCCGCCGCGCCTTCCCTTGCCGCCGCGGCGCAGTCGCTCGAGGACACCGGCGTGACCGCGCTGCTCGGCGCCGCCGCCGTGGCCGAGATGCGGGTTTCGGGCCGGCTGCCCGCCGCCGGCATCAAGGAACGGGTGGACAGCGCGCTTGCCCGCCTCGAAGCCGGTGAGGCCCGCCGGATCGGCGCCGGCACCGGCATCCTCGCGACCGTCGGCTCGGTCGCCCCGTTCGTCGGCCTGTTCGGCACGGTCTGGGGCATCATGAACGCCTTCATCGGCATCGCCGACGCCCATACCACCAATCTCGCGGTGGTCGCGCCCGGCATCGCCGAGGCGCTGCTCGCCACCGCCATCGGCCTCGTCGCCGCCATTCCCGCGGTGGTGATCTACAATCACTTCGCCCGCGCCATCGGCGGCTACAAGGCGGAGCTCGCCGACGCCTCCGCCGCCCTCGGCCGCCTGCTGAGCCGCGATCTCGACCGCATGGAGGCAGAGCCGATCGGCCGCCGCAGCCATTCGCTCGGCGCCGCGGCCGAGTAGAGCGTTCGGGAGACAGGATCATGGCCGCGCGCATCCGCGAAGACGACGAACTGACCGAAACCCACGAGATCAACGTCACGCCGTTCATCGACGTGATCCTGGTGCTGCTGATCATCTTCATGGTCGCCGCGCCGCTCTCGACGGTGGACGTCGAGGTGGACCTGCCCGCCTCCAACGCACCGCAGGCGCAGCGGCCCGAGAAGCCGATCTTCCTGTCGGTCACCGCCGACAGGGCGATCCATCTCGGCGAGGACACCGTGGCCGCCGGCGTGCTCGGTGCCGCGCTCGATGCGATCACGGCGGGAGACCGCACGACGCGGGTGTTCGTGCGCGCCGACAAGGCGCTCGCCTACGGCGACCTGATGGAAGCGATGAACGCGCTTCGCGCCGCCGGCTACCTGAAGATCGCGCTGGTCGGCCTCGAAAGCGTGCCGCAGCCGTGATGCCGGGGAGGCGCGGAGCGGCGCTCGGCGCGCTGAAGCATATCCCGTTCAGATCGAACCGATCTGAACGAGAAGGCTATGCTCAAGCCATTGAATCTGGTGCGCTTTCTTGTCGATCGGATGATTCCATCGGATCGGAAAGCGCTCTGAAGCCCGGCGCATCGCGGGCAACGGACGGCATGAGGCCGGTTCCGGCGGCCACGTTCGCCGGACGGCCCCGGCATCAACCGACGGGGAACGACGCCATGGCCGCGCTCGATGCCGGCAGGCTCGATGGAAGCTTGGACGTGGCGGCGCTCGCGAGCACGCTGTCGCGGCGTTCGAGCCTGCGCGGCTGGCTCCTCTGCGGCGCGGCGGTGCTCGCGCTCCACGTCGCGGCGGTCGCCGCCCTGCTGCTGCGCCCTGCCCCGCCTCCGACCGCCGGCGAGACCGCCGCCGCCATCGCCATGGAACTGCCGCCGCTGCCGATGGAGCAGGCCGAGGCGCTGGATTCCGCCGACGCCGCCCAGTCCGCCGGCCCGTCCGAGACCCTCGATACCGTTTCGGAGATCACGCCGCCCGAGGACGCGTCCGAAGCGGTTGAGGCCGAGACGGTGGCCGCGCCGGTCGACCCGACGGCGACGGCGGACGTTCCGCCGGACACGGTGGCTGCCGTCGACGCCGAGACCGCCGAGACATCCGAGGCGGTGCCCGCCGCCGCGGAGCCCGTGACGGAAACCGAGGCGATCGACCCCGCCGCGGTGGCCGCCGACAGCGCCGAGGTCGCCGCCGTGCCGCTGCCGCCGGAAATGCCCGCCCGGCCCGTACCGGAGGAGAAGCCGGCGGAGCCGGTGCGCAAGCCGCCGGCCAAGGAGAAACCCCGCGCCATCGCCGACGCGCGCGTCGCCAAGAAGACCGTGGCGCCCCGAACCTCGGCGAACTCCGAAGCGGCCGCCGGCGAGGCGAGCCAGGTGGCCCGCACCGCCTCGGCAGCCGCGGCGCGGGACTTCGGCTCGCGGGTGCGCGCCGCCATCGAGCGGCGCAAGCGCTTCCCGGCCGGCGTGACGAGCGGGGGCGTGACCTCCGTGCGCTTCACCATCGACAGGGCGGGCACCGTGCTGAGCGCGACGGTGGTGCGCTCGGCCGGCCATCCCGATCTCGACGCGGCCGCGCTCGGGGCCGTGCGCTCCGCCGCGATCCCGCCGATCCCGCCCGAGATGGACAACGCGCAGCTCACCGTAACCGTGCCGATCAATTTCCGCCGCTGAAACCTGCGGATGGCGGGGCGCGCGGGTTCGCGCGGGCGTCCATTTCCTCCCGGGGCAAAGCGGACTATCTCTCGCTCGCCGGCCGCACCGCCGGCGTCCGCCGAGAGAAGTCGCCATGATCCATGTCTGCTCGCTGGCCCGTCTCCACCACGTCGTGGAGACCACGGGCGCCCGACACGTCGTCACCCTGATCAACGCCGACACGGAAGTGGTTCGGCCGAAGACGGTCGCCGCCGAGGATCATCTGTTCCTGGGCTTCAACGACATCGTCTCGCCGGCGGAGGGCATGACGCCGCCCGGGGCCGAGCACGTCGAGGCGCTGCTCGATTTCGTCGGGCGCTGGCCGCGCCAGGCGCCGCTGGTGATCCACTGCTTCGCCGGGATCAGCCGCTCGACCGCCGCGGCGTTCATTTCCGCCTGCGCGCTCAATCCCACCCGCGACGAACGCGAGATCGCGCTCGCGCTGCGGGCGGCCTCGCCTTCGGCCACGCCCAACAGCCGGCTGGTCGCGATCGCCGACGCGCAGCTCGGCCGCGGCGGGCGGATGTCGACCGCGGTCGCCGCCATCGGCCGGGGCCGCGACGCCTTCGAGGGGCATCCGTTCAAGCTGGAATTCTGACGGAGATGTCCGGCCGGCGGCGGGCGATCAGCTCCAGCCGCCGCCCCACGTCGAATAGAACACGTGCAGCCCGATCTGCTTCTCGCGCTTGAAAAGGCTCGCCCAGCGCGGCCGGACATAGGTGGCGTGGTAGTGGGTGGCGGTGGTGAGGCCGGGGACCGAGAGCCGGCCGGCGGTCGTCTCGCGGGCGATGAGCTGGGCCTGATCCCAGGCCGGGCCGGGAATCACGCGGTCGGGGATGAAGTCGCAGGCGAACGAGAACTGGCAGCGGTTGTAGAGATTCTTGTTCTGGTAGACGACGCCGCAGATGGTGTTCGGATAGGCCGGATTGCGCACCCGGTTCAGCACCACCTCGGCGACCGCCACCTGCCCGTCGAACGGCTCGCCACGGGCCTCGAAATAAACGGCCTCGGCAAGGCACTGCTGCTCCGCCGGCTTCACCACCTCGAACGGCAGCGGCTTGCCGGCCCAGGCATGGGGATCGACGGCGAGTTCCTCCGGCGTGACCTCTTCCTCGTCGGGGATTTCGATGCCGTTGTCGCCGAGCAGGACGCGGAACGGCGCCTCGACATCGAAGCCGCTCGATGCGGCGAAGGCGGAGACCACGGACGCGCTGGCGGCGGCGACGGTGCGGGCGGCGATCTGCTTCTCGCGGTCGATGGCGGTGATCGAGAGGTCGCCCTTCTCCTGCTCCCGCAGCGCCAGCATCGCCTTCGGGTCTTCCGGGGCCAGCGGCGGGGTGCGCACGAAGGCGACGCGTGGCATCGCCTCGTTGCCGATCTCGCCATAATAGCTCGCGGGCCTGAAGATGTTGCCGGCGGCCGGCTCGCCGTCGTCGGCGCGGGCGGCGAGCGTGATCAGCCGGGCGCCCTTGGCGACGCGCTGGACGTGCTCGTCGTTGTCGAGGCGGCCGGCGAAGGCGTCGAGCCCGGCGACGGCGACCGGAGCGTCGCGCCGGTCGGACACCATGGCGAGGTCCGCCGGGGACCGGCCGTTCATGTCGGCATAGGCGAAGGTCGGGGCCTGAGTGCTGCCGGCGGGCGCGGCGACGATGCGGGCGGCCCAGCGCGGTTCGCCTGCTTCGGCTTCCGCGACGAGGCCGCGGATGTCCTGCATCGCCACCTCGGTGGTGAGCGCCATCAGGGCAAGGGCGACGAGGAAGACCCGCTTGCCGAGGCCCGACGCGGTGGCGAGCCCGCGCGCGACCAACGGCGCCTTCGGTGAGCGGCGCGGCACATGAAGCCGCGACCAATGATGCCGGGAACCCGTCAACTCCAGAACGGGACGGGCGGCGACCCACTCCATCGGCAGAACTCCCGGCAACGCGTGCGAATCCGCGCCCTGTGCGCGATCCGTCCTGCCGGCGAGAATGCTGATATTAACCTTGACGGCGAGTTAACCGGACCGGTCGGATTGCGTCCGTTTGCGACCGAGGCCGCCGTTTGCGGAACCTTTGGCGCGGTGGCGCAACAGCGGCGAAGCTGGCCCGACGAACGTCGATGCAGCTCCGCAGGCGATGTCGGAGAGCCAGAGCGGATCAGCCGATCTGGCCGCGGAACTGGCCGCCGTAGCCGCGCTCGGGCACGCCGAGGGTCTGTTCGAGGATGAGCTGGCAGATGCGCATGCCCGCCCGGAGCACGATCGGCCGCGGACCGTGATTGACGATCTCGAGCTGGATCTGGCCGCTCGACCCGGCATGGATGGTGGGCGCGGTGACGTGGACGGCGAGGCCGAGCCGCGCGAGCGCGCTCTTGCCTTCGAGGCGGCCGACGATGCGGGCGCTCGGCACCAGCAGCACCGCCTCGGCGGTCCAGGCCAGCACGAGCTGCTGCGGCTGGATGACGAAGCCTTCCGGCCCGATCTCCACGCCGACGCTGATGGCATCGATGGTTTCGGCGAACACGTAGCCCGGCGCGGCCGGATCGATCGGCGCCGGCTCGTCGCCGGCGGACGGCCGGAACACCTTGATGCGCCGGTAGAGCGTGAGGTCGACGCTGGTCGGCGCGAACGCCTCCTCCGGCGGCCGCGGCACGATCTCGATGGCGCCGGTTTCGATGGAGTGACGGATCTCGCGGTCGGTCAGGATCATCAGGGCCTTCCAGGGCGGGCTGCCCGCACAGGATACAGCGCGGGGCGCGCATTGCGGGCGGATGAAACCGCCGGGGCGCAAAGAAATCCCGGACATGCTCGCATGGGATCGCCGCCGCGGGATATCCGGCCTCCTGCGACGGATTGAATCACACCGGCGGCCGGGCGGCCGCCGGTGCGGAAGGCGGGGCCGCGCCGGCCCCGAACCTCAGCGCTTCGCCTGCAGCGCCGCCTGCGCGGCGGCAAGGCGGGCGATGGGCACGCGGAACGGCGAGCACGACACGTAGTCGAGGCCGACGGTCTCGCAGAAGGCGATGGAGGCGGGATCGCCGCCGTGCTCGCCGCAGATGCCGAGCTTGATGTCGGGGCGGGTCTTGCGGCCGCGCTCGGCGGCGATGGCGACGAGTTCGCCGACGCCCTCACGGTCGAGGGTGACGAAGGGATCGCGTTCCAGGATGCCGCGGGCCTGATAGGCGCCGAGGAACGAGGCCGCGTCGTCGCGGGAGATGCCGAAGGTCGTCTGCGTCAGGTCGTTGGTGCCGAACGAGAAGAACTCCGCCGTCTCGGCGATCTCGCCCGCGCGCAGCGCAGCGCGCGGCAGCTCGACCATGGTGCCGACCTTGTAGGCGAAGTCCTTGCCGGTCTCCTGCTTCACCAGCGCGGCCATGGCATCGATGCGCGCCTTGACGAGGTCGAGCTCGGCCTTGAGGCCGACGAGCGGCACCATGACCTCCGGCTCCACGGCCTTTCCGGTCTTCGCGGCGGCCTCGACGGCGGCCTCGAAGATCGCGCGGGCCTGCATCTCGGCGATCTCCGGATAGGAGACGGCGAGACGGCAGCCGCGATGGCCGAGCATCGGGTTGAACTCGTGCAGCGCGTCGGCCCGTTCCTTCAGGAGCGCGGGCGAGACGCCCATCGCCTCGGCGACCTCCGCGATCTCCTCGTCGGTGTGGGGGATGAACTCGTGGAGGGGCGGATCGAGCAGGCGGATCGTGACCGGCAGGCCGGCCATGATCTCGAACAGCGCCACGAAGTCCGAGCGCTGCATCGGCAGGAGCTTGGCGAGCGCGGTGCGGCGGCCGGATTCGGTGTCTGACAGGATCATCTCGCGCACGGCGACGATGCGGCCTTCATCGAAGAACATGTGCTCGGTGCGGCAGAGGCCGATGCCCTCGGCACCGAACTCGCGCGCGGTGCGGGCATCGAGCGGGGTCTCGGCATTGGCGCGCACGTTCATGCGGCGCACGGCGTCGGCCCACGCGATGATGGTGGCGAAATCGCCCGAGAGGTCGGGCTTTCGCATCGGCAGCGCGCCGGCATAGACCTCGCCGGTGGCGCCATCGAGGGTGACGATGTCGCCGGCCTTGAGCACCTTGCCGCCCGCCGTGAGCTTGCCGGCGGCGTAGTCGACGCGGACCGCGCCGGCGCCGGAGACGCAGGGCTTGCCCATGCCGCGCGCGACCACCGCCGCGTGGCTCGTCATGCCGCCGCGCGTGGTGAGGATGCCCTCGGCGGCGTGCATGCCGTGGATGTCTTCGGGGCTCGTCTCGATGCGCACCAGGATGACCTTGTGCCCGGCACTCTTCAGCCGCTCGGCCTCGTCGGACGAGAACACGATCTCGCCCGAGGCCGCGCCCGGCGAGGCCGGCAGCCCGGCCGCGATCACGGTCTTCTCGGCCGAGGGATCGATGGTCGGATGCAGGAGCTGGTCGAGGGAGGCGGGATCGACGCGGGCGATCGCCTCCTCGCGGGTGATCAGGCCCTCGTTCGCCATGTCCACCGCGACCTTGAGCGCCGCCTTGGCGGTGCGCTTGCCGGACCGGGTCTGCAGCATCCAGAGCTTGCCGCGCTCGATGGTGAACTCGATGTCCTGCATGTCGCGATAGTGCGACTCGAGCCGGGCGCAGATATCGCGGAAGGCGGCGAACGCCTCCGGCATCACCTGCTCCAGCGACGGGTCGTTCGAGCCGGCGGCGATGCGGGCGGCCTCGGTGATGTTCTGCGGCGTGCGGATGCCGGCCACCACGTCCTCGCCCTGGGCGTTGACGAGGAACTCGCCATAGAGCGCGTTCTCGCCCGTCGAGGGATCGCGGGTGAAGGCGACGCCGGTCGCGGACGTCTCGCCCATGTTGCCGAACACCATGGCCTGGACGTTGACGGCGGTGCCCCAGCTTTCCGGGATGGTGTGGATGCGGCGGTAGGTGATGGCGCGGGCGGAATTCCACGAGCCGAACACCGCACCGATGGCGCCCCAGAGCTGTTCCGCGGGATCCTGCGGGAACGGCCGGCCGAGATGGCGCTCGACGATTTCCTTGTAGCGCTCGATCAGCGTGCGCCAGTCGTCGGCGGTAAGATCGGTATCGAGAACGTAGCCGCTCTCGTCCTTGTAGATCTCGAGCTGCTCCTCGAACTCGCCGTGGTCGACGCCGAGCACGACGTCGCCGTACATCTGGATGAAGCGGCGGTAGGAATCGTAGGCGAAGCGCTCGTCGCCGGAGGACCGCGCGAGGCCCTGCACCGTGCGGTCGTTGAGGCCGAGATTGAGGACGGTGTCCATCATGCCCGGCATCGAGACCCGCGCGCCGGAGCGCACCGAGACGAGCAGCGGATCGGCCTCGTCGCCGAGCCGGCGGCCGGTGATCGCGGAGATATGGTCCAGCGCGGACGCAACCTGGGTCCGGAGATCGTCGGGATAGGTCTCGCCGTGGCTATAGTACCAGGTGCAGACTTCGGTCGTGACCGTGAAGCCGGGCGGAACGGGGAGGCCGAGATTGGCCATCTCCGCGAGGTTCGCGCCCTTGCCGCCGAGCAGGTTCTTGAGGTCGGCGGTGCCTTCGGCCTTGCCGCCACCGAAGGTGTACACCCATCGCGTCATCCGAACGTCTCCCAGACATCGTGTTCGTTGCGCTTGCGAATGCAACTTCGCGCCTGCGAAGGCAAGCCCTACCGGCCGTTTGCGTGACATGGCCGTGCCGCAGCCGTGATGCCCCGGCCCGCCCGCATTGCATCGGCCGGCTTGCGGCGGGGCGCTCGGCGGGCCATCCTATAGGGATGCCCCAGGTGTCGCCCGAGATATCGCCGATATGAAGCCGCTGTTTCCTGTTCACGGCCCGTCCGTCCGCGCACCGTCCGCCGAGCCCCGGCGAACCCGGTCCCGGCGCCGCCTCGCGGCGCTCCTCATGGCGACCGCGTTCCTCGCCGTTCCGGCGGGCGCCGTCGCGCCGGCCTTCGCCGAGGTCGTGCCCGCGGCGGACCTGCCGCCCGCGCTCGGCGGCCTCAACTCGCTGGCCGGCAACTATCTTGCGGCGCGGCTGGCGGGAGACGAGCAGGACCTCGCCGCCGCGGCGGCGTTCTACCGCTCGGCGCTCGCGGAAGACCCGACCAACCCGCTCCTGATCGAGCGCACCTTCACGCTGTCGCTGGCGAGCGGCGACGTGGACGCCGCGATCGCGCTCGCCCCCGACCTGCGCCCGACGACGGACGTGAACCGGCTCGGACGCCTGACGGTCGCCGTCGACGCCTTCGAGGCGGGCAAGACCGAGGAAGCCCGCAAGACGCTCGCGGCAAAATCACGCAGCCCGCTGATCGAGCTGACCAACGCGCTCGTGATCGCCTGGACCTACGCGGCCGACGGCAACGAGAAGGCCGCGCTGGAGGCGCTCGACGCGCTCAGCAACGCGGAGATGTTCGCGGCCTTCACCACTTACAATGGCGGCCTGATCGCCGACCTGCTCGGCGACCATCATGAGGCCGTCGTCCGGCTCGGCGACGCCTATGCCGGCGATCCCGGCCTGCCGCGGGTGGTGGTCGCCTATGCGCGCGCGCTGGCGCGGGCCGGCGACCGCAACGAGGCGGACTCGGTGGTCGACCGCTTCGCCGACGGCGTGCACGACGGCCCGCTGGTGCAGGGCCTCGAACGGCAGGTGGCGGAGGGCAAGAACGGCCCGCCGATCGTGCCGAACGCGAAATCGGGCGCGGCGACGGCGCTGGCCGCGCTCGGCGCCACCATCGGGCGCGAAGGCAGCGCCGAACTCGCCTCGGCCTATCTGCACCTCGCGCTGCATCTCGATCCGAAGAACGAGTTCGGCACCGTGGCGCTGGCCGAGCTCTATGAACGGCTGAACAAGCCGAAGGACGCGATCCGCTATTACAGCTCGCTCGATCCCTCCTCGGCGTTCTACCGGGAAGGCCAGATCCAGATCGGCCTCAATCTCAACGCCCTCGACAAGGTCGACGACGCCCGCAAGCAGCTTGAAAAGGTGATCGCCGGCGACCCGACCGATACCGGCGCCGTGCTGGCGCTCGGCGCGGTGCTGCGCAGCCACGACATGTTCGCCGACGCGGCCAAGGTCTACGGCGACCGCATCGCGCTCATCAAGAATCCGGAACCGTCGGACTGGCTGCTGTTCTACAATCGCGGCATCAGCTACGAGCGCACCAAGCAGTGGGACAAGGCCGAGCCCGACTTCGAGGAAGCGCTGAAGCTCTCCCCCGACCAGCCGGAAGTGCTGAACTATCTCGGCTACACCTGGGCCGATCAGGGCATCCACCTCGACAAGGCGCTGGCGATGATCCGCAAGGCGGTCGATCTGCGCCCGTCCGACGGCGCGATCGTCGACAGCCTCGGCTGGGCGCTCTACCGGCACGGCAAGTTCGACGAGGCCGTGACCTATCTGGAGCGCGCCGTCGACCTGATGCCGGACGATCCGACGCTCAACGACCATCTCGGCGATGCGTACTGGCGGGTCGGCCGCACGGTGGAGGCGCGCTTCCAGTGGGCCCACGCCCGCGACATGAAGCCCCCCAAGGACCTTCTCCCGCAGATCGAGCAGAAGCTGAAATCCGGCCTGCCGCCGCTCGGCCCCGAACCGACCCAGTCGGCCAAGACCAAGCCGGAGGTCGACCCGAAGGCGCCGCCGGTGGCGAGCGATGCCGCCCCGAAGGCCGTTCCGGACACGCCGAACGCGCCGGCCGATGCGCCGGACGCGCCCGAAAAGGCGCCGGTCGAAAGCCCCGCCCCTGCCGCGCCGCCGGCGACGCCGTGACGGTGGCCGGCCCCGGCCTGCCGCCGGCATCGACGCCAGCAAGAACGCCCGCATGAACGCCGTCGCCGATATCGGCCTCCTGACGGAGACCGCGCGCGCGAAGGTCAACCTCGCGCTGCACGTGGTCGGCCGCCGTGACGACGGCTATCACGACCTCGACACGGTGGTGGCGTTCCCGACCGTCGGCGACGCGCTGTCGGCGGCGCCGTCGCGCACGCTGTCGCTGAGCGTGGAAGGCCCGTTCGCCTCCGCGCTCGGTGCGGGCGAAGACAATCTGGTGATCCGCGCCGCCGAGGCGCTGCGCGCCGCGACCGGCTGCCGCGAGGGCGCTGCGATCCGGCTCGTGAAACGGCTGCCGGTGGCGTCCGGCATCGGGGGCGGCTCGGCCGACGCGGCGGCGGCGCTGCGGATGCTGGTGCGGCTGTGGCGGCTCGACCTCGACGACGAGGCGCTCGCGACGATCGCCCGGCCGCTCGGCGCCGACGTGCCGATGTGCCTTCATTCCGAGCCGCTGCGCGCCCGCGGCACCGGCCACGACATCGACCGCCTGCCGGCGCTGCCCGACGCCGCGGTGGTGCTGGTCAATTCCCGCGCCATGCTGGCGACGCCCGCCGTGTTCCGCACGCTGGGGCTCGCGGCCGGCGACCGCGACGAGGCCCGCGCCGTGCCAGACCACAGCTTCGCCTGGCGCGACGCGGCGGACCTCGCCGAATGGCTGGCGGAGACCCGCAACGACCTGGAACCGCCGGCCCGGCAACTGGAACCGTCGATCGACGCCGTGCTCGCCGCGCTGAGGGCGGCGCCCGGCGCGCTGCTCGCCCGTCTCTCGGGATCGGGCGCGACCTGCTTCGCGGTGTTCGCCGACCTCGGCGAGGCCCGGCACGCCGCGGCGAGGATCGCCGACGCCCGGCCGGACTGGTGGGTGGAGAGCGCCGGGCTCAGCGGCTGAAGAGCCACGCCGCGGCTTGGACC
>JAEZMP010000697.1 GCA_023442215.1 Pseudomonadota bacterium | reverse complement strand
CGTACCAGGTGTCGGGCAGGTTCTCCGTCACCGGCATCCGCCCGAAAAACATCAGCCGGCAGCGCACGCGCCAGTGACCGAAGTTCGGGAACGACACCACGGCGCGCCGCCCGATTCGCAGCAGGTGTGCCAGCACCCGCCTCGGCTCGCGGGTTGCCTGCAGTGTCTGGCTGAGGATGACATAGTCGAATGCGTCGTCCGGATAGTCGGCGAGGTCGGTGTCGGCGTCGCCCTGCACGACGGGCAGGCCGCGCGAGACGCATTCGTTGACGCCGGCCTGGGAAATCTCGATGCCGCGCCCCTCGACGCCGCGCCGCGCGGCCAGATAAGCGAGCAGGGCGCCGTCGCCGCTGCCGACGTCGAGCACGCGGGAGCCCGGCTCGACGAGGTCGGCGATGACGCGGAGGTCGACCCGTGGTTCGGGAAGATGCAGGTTCGCCATGGTGTTGCGTCGTCTGCCCGTGTGGTTGTGGTACGCGCCGGCGGGGTAATGCGGCGCGGGAGTGCTTTCGTGGCGTTGCGCCCTGCCGTCAGGCGGGCTCGGCCGGCGGAGCGATGCCGCGCGCCTTGGCGGCGCCTGTTAGGAAGCCCCGCACGGTGCGGAACATTTCCGGCTCGTCGAGCAGGAAGGAATCGTGGCCGCGGTCGGTGTCGATCTCGACGAAGGAGACGTTGGCGGCAGCGGCGTTCAGCGAGTGCACCACCATCCGGCTTTCCCGCGTCGGGAACAGCCAGTCGGAGGTGAACGACACAACGCAGAACCGGGTGCGCGTGCCCGTGAACGCGCGCGACAGCACCCCGCCGTGGTCGGCGGCAAGGTCGAAATAGTCCATCGCCCTTGTCACGTAGAGATAGGAATTCGCGTCGAAGCGGTCGACGAAACTCAGGCCCTGGTGCCGCAGGTAGCTCTCCACCTGGAAATCGGCATCGAAGCCGAAGGTGATGTTGGGCCGGTCCTGCAGGGCGCGGCCGAACTTACGCTGCAGCGCCAGTTCGGACATGTACGTGATGTGCGCGGCCATACGCGCCACCGACAGCCCCTTCGCCGGCCGGGTGCCTTCCTCGAGATAGCGGCCCGCGCGCCATTCCGGGTCGGCCATGATCGCCTGGCGACCGACCTCATGGAAGGCGATGTTCTGCGAGGAATGCCGGGCACCCGCCGCCAGCGGCACGGCGGCGAACACGCGCTCCGGCCGGCTCGCCGCCCATTGCAGCACCTGCATGCCGCCCATGGAGCCTCCGACGACGGCGAACAGCGTGTCGATGCCGAGCCGGTCGACCAGCATCTCCTGCGCGCGCACCATGTCGGCGATGGTCACGACGGGCAGATCGAGCGCGTAGGGGCGCCCGGTGAGGGGATTGGTCGTCGCCGGTCCCGTGGTGCCGAGGCAACTGCCGAGCACGTTCGAGCAGATGACGAAGAAGCGGTCGGTATCGATCGGCTTCCCCGGGCCGACCATCAGTCCCCACCAGCCGGGCTTGCCGGTCACCGGGTTGACGTTCGCGACATGCTGGTCGCCCGTCAGCGCGTGGCAGATCAGGACGGCGTTGGACTTGTCGGCATTGAGTGTGCCGTAGGTCTGGTAAGCGATCTGCCACGGCGCAAGCGAGGCGCCGGAGGTCAGCTGAAGCGGCTCGTCGGCACCGAACATCGCAACGAGGCTCGAGGGCTGGTCGGCCTCGCGGCGGCGCGGCTCGGCCGCAGCCTGCGTATTGATCCAGTCGCCTTGAACGCCCATTGGCGGACAGCCTCCGGCCGGGTGCCCGCCCGCCGTCCGGGGCATCCGCCCCGCGGCCATGGCGCCACGCACCCCGGCTCCGCTCGTTTCAGAACCCGCCCCCGGGCGCCCTTCGATGGGCGACGGCGGAGACGAACCGACGCCGGCACATCAACCGCCGGCCGGACCCGTTCGCGTAGGAGCGTGCCCGCCGGCTGTCAATCTTTTCTTTGCTTTCGCCCGGCGCGTTCCTTAAGAGTGCGCGGCGAGCGCGCGGGCCCGTCCGGGCAGGATGGCCGCCCGGCGCGCAGGCCGCATGGGCGTCGTGATGGGCGCCGGAACGGCCGGCCTCCCGCCCGACGGATCCATTCGAGATGAACGCCACGACCCGCCCCGATCGCCCGGCACCGAAGCCCGGTATCCTCGAGATCGAGCCCTACATTCCGGGCAAGTCCACCGTCGCGGGGGGTGGCAAGGTCTACAAGCTGTCCTCGAACGAGACGCCTTTCGGCCCGTCGCCGAAGGCCGTCGCCGCGGCGGGCGCCGTCCTCGGCGCGCTGGAACGCTATCCCTCCCCGGGTGCGCGGGAACTGCGCGAGGCGATCGCGGCGCGCTATGGCCTCGACCCGGACCGCATCGTCTGCGGCTCGGGCTCCGACGAACTGATCGCCCATCTCTGTCAGGCCTATCTCTCGCCCGGCGACGAGATGGTGCAGACCGTTCACGGCTTCAACATCTATGCCATCGCCACCCTGGCAGCCGGCGGCCGTCCGGTCTTCGTCGAAGAGCGCGATCTTGTCACCGATGTCGACGCGATCCTCGCTGCCGTGACGCCGCGCACGCGGCTCGTGTTCATCGCCAATCCGAACAATCCGACCGGCACCTATCTTTCCGCGTCGGAACTCGCCCGCCTCGCGCGCAGCCTGCCGCCCGGCGTGCTGCTCGCGATCGATGCGGCCTATGCCGAATATGTGCGCCGTGACGACTACGGCTCCGGCCTCGAACTCGCCGGGACGATGGCGAACGTCGTCATGATGCGCACCTTCTCCAAGATCCACGGGCTCGCAGGTCTCAGGATCGGCTGGGCCTACGGTCCTGCGGAGATCATCGGCGTGCTCCACCGCATCCGCCTGCCGTTCAATCTGTCGACGCCGGCGATCGCCGCCGCTATCGCCGCGCTCGAAGACACCGCGCACGAGGAGAAGTCCGTGCGCCACAATCTCGAATGGCTGGCGCGGTTCACCGCTGCGGTCGAGGGGCTGGGGCTCGTCGTCACGCCGAGCGTCGCCAATTTCGTGCTGGTGCATTTCCCGCCCGTTCCCGGGCGCAGCGCAGCCGATGCGGACCAGGCGCTCCAGGCGGCCGGCGTGATCACGAGGCGCATGGAAAGCTACCGTCTGCCCGATGCGCTGCGCATTTCCATCGGCTCCGAGGAGGCCATGCTCGCTGCCATCGCAGCGCTCGCGGCCTTCCTCGGCGTGCCAGCGTGAACAAGGCCGCGACGCCGATGGTGCCCGTCCCCGACAAGGATTCCCCCGTGGTTTCGTCTTCTTCACCGGCAGCCGGGCCGCTGCCGTTCGGACGGCTCGCCATCGTCGGAATCGGCCTGATCGGCTCGTCGCTGGCGCGCGCGGCGCTGGCGCGCGGGCTAGCCGGCGAGGTCGCGCTGGCTGACGCCGATCCGGCGGTCGTGGCGCGCGCCGCCGAACTCGGCATCGGCACCAGCTTCCATGTCGATGCCGCGGAGGCGGCGGCGGGCGCCGATCTGGTGATTTCCTGCGTGCCCGTCGGTGCGTGCGGGCTCGTCGCCGAGGCGATCGGCCCTGTGCTGAAGCCGGGCGCCATCGTCTCCGATGTCGGCTCGGTCAAGGCGGCGGTGGTGGAACGGATGCTGCCGCACCTGCCGGAGAAGGACCGCTTCGTCCCGGCGCACCCGGTGGCGGGCACGGAGTTTTCCGGGCCCGATGCGGGCTTCGCGGACCTGTTCGAGGGGCGCTGGTCGATCCTGACGCCGCCGCCCGGAACGGCTGAGGACGCGATCTCGACGGTGGTCGCGTTCTGGCAGGCGTGCGGCGCGAACGTCGAGACCATGACGCCGGCGCATCACGACCTGGTGCTGGCGATCACCAGCCACCTGCCGCATCTCATCGCCTACAACATCGTCGGCACCGCCGCCGATATCGAGGAGGTCACGCAGTCGGAGGTGATCAAGTTCTCGGCCGGCGGCTTCCGCGACTTTACCCGCATCGCCGCGTCCGATCCCACGATGTGGCGCGACATCTTCCTCAACAACAAGCTCGCGGTGCTCGAGGCGCTCGGCCGCTTCTCCGAGGACCTCGCGGCCTTGCAGCGGGCGATCCGGTGGGGCGACGGCGACGCGCTGTTCAACCTGTTTACCCGCACCCGCGCCATCCGTCGCTCGATCATCGACGTCGGCCAGGACACGCCCTCGCCGGACTTCGGCCGTCGCCCCCCGGGGAAGTAGTGCGCTCCCTCAGATCGGCGCGGTGCCGATCGGAATCGGCGGCAGCCGCCCGACGGGGATGAAGCCGACCATCACCCGGCTGGCGTCGAGCGTGATCTTGAGCGTGCGGCTCGGCTTGCCGTCGGTCTGGCCCGGCTGGCCAAACGCCGAGACCACTGCCACCACGGGCGCGGCAAGGCCCTTCGCCCGCGGGTCGACCGCCGCGATCGCGGCCGCGAGGCCCTCCGGGTTCACCAGCGAGACGTCGACGCTGCCGTCCAGGCGCCCGTCGGGGCGGATGCGCAGATTGCCGCTCGCTTCCAGCGCCGCGTCGCCCGAGCGCAGGCCGACGCGGGTGAGATCGACGGGCAGTCCCTCCGGCGGCACTGCCACGCTGCCGCCTCTCAAGGCGTTGCCGCCGTCGCGGACGGTGAAGATGATCCCGAGATCGAACGGAGCGGCCGCCGCCTTCGGCTTCACGCCGCTCATGGTCAGCGCGACGTCGGTACCGCTCGCATCGTCGGGCGTGTTGCGCACGTGGAGTTCGGCGAGCGCCGCCTTCATCGGCCCCGCGGCGAAGGCCGGCGCCGTCACGGTTGGCTCGTCGATGGAAAGCGCACCCTGGATCAGGAGGCCGTGGTCGAAATGGAGGCTCATGCGGCCGAGCGACCATGCGGCCTCAACCAGCGGCGTCGCCGGGTCGCCGATCTGAAGCGGGCCGGAGAACTCCGCGACGATGCGCTCGGGATCGTAGACGCGGGCGGCGGCGGAGACGTGTCCGAGGGCGATCGGCGGCAGGTTCGGCGCGGTGATCGCCGCCTCGCCGCAATCGAGCGCGAGATAGAACGGATATCCGCCGACGGTGCGCGGTGCGCAGACGAGCTTGATGCCGTCGGCCGCGACCGGCCTGTCGAGCGTCGCATCCGCCGACCGCTTCAGCGCGTCCGCCGCGTACCACCAGAATCCGGACCATGCCGCGACGGCGACGACGAACAGCGCGATCGCCGCGATCACCTTGCGCTTCATGCCGGATCTGCGCGGCGCGGGCTGCAGGGCATCACGCGCGTCCGGATCGGTGTTGTCGGCAGGACTTTCCGCCATGGAATGCTCCTTCGTCACGAACGGTGAACCTGCATCGCGGCCGGGGCGGTCCGCAAGCGCCAGCCTGGTCGCGGCTTGCGGCGACACGCTTCGCATGGCGCCTCTTGAACCGCATTTCGGCCCTTGCGGAACCGGCCCGCGCGGCCGATCTTCTCATCGTTCGTTTCGTGGGCGAAAGGATGGCCCCGCCGGGTCGGGGATTTGCCGTTTCCTTCGCGTGCGACAAGGGGTGCAGCGCCTTGCGGCCTCCTGCCCCCCCTCTTATATAGCCTCCAAGCACGGCGTTCCTCACGTCCGGGCGCCGTGAAATCTCAAATGTTTGGGGACCAGCCGGGGTGAGCCCGGCTATGGGTCGAAGGCCTCTCCGAGGATTCGGCCGGTCTGCCTGAAGGAGAACGATATGGGTAAGGTCATAGGAATCGACCTCGGCACGACCAACTCGTGCGTTGCCGTCATGGACGGCAAGAACGCCAAGGTGATCGAGAACGCCGAGGGCGCGCGCACCACGCCTTCGATGGTGGCATTCAGCGACGATGGCGAGCGCCTGATCGGCCAGCCGGCCAAGCGCCAGGCCGTCACCAATCCCGAGAATACTTTCTTCGCCGTGAAGCGCCTGATCGGCCGCCGGTTCGACGATCCGATGGTGTCCAAGGACAAAGGCCTCGTGCCCTTCCACATCGTCAAGGCCGACAACGGCGATGCCTGGGTTGAGTCCGACGGCAAGAAGTACTCACCCTCGCAGATTTCCGCCTTCATCCTGCAGAAGATGAAGGAGACGGCCGAGGCCTATCTCGGCCAGCCGGTGACGCAGGCCGTCATCACCGTTCCCGCGTACTTCAACGACGCCCAGCGCCAGGCGACCAAGGACGCCGGCAAGATCGCGGGCCTCGAAGTGCTGCGCATCATCAACGAGCCGACGGCGGCGGCGCTCGCCTACGGCCTCGACAAGACCGACAAGTCCAAGACGATCGCGGTCTACGACCTCGGCGGCGGCACCTTCGACGTGTCCGTGCTTGAGATCGGCGACGGCGTGTTCGAGGTGAAGGCCACCAACGGCGACACCTTCCTCGGTGGCGAAGACTTCGACATGCGGCTCGTGGGCTACCTCGCCGACGAGTTCAAGAAGGACGCCGGCATCGACCTGCGGAACGACAAGCTCGCCCTGCAGCGCCTGAAGGAAGCGGCCGAGAAGGCCAAGATCGAGCTGTCCTCGGCGACCCAGACCGAAATCAACCTGCCGTTCATCACCGCCGACGCTTCCGGCCCGAAGCATCTGACGCTGAAGCTCACCCGCGCCAAGTTCGAGGCGCTGGTGGACGATCTCGTCCAGAAGACCATCGAGCCGTGCCGCGCCGCGCTGAAGGACGCCGGTCTCTCGGCCGGTCAGATCGACGAGGTCGTTCTGGTCGGCGGCATGACCCGCATGCCGAAGATCCAGGAGATCGTGAAGCAGTTCTTCGGCAAGGAACCCCATAAGGGCGTGAACCCGGACGAAGTCGTGGCCATCGGCGCCGCGATCCAGGCCGGCGTGCTCCAGGGCGACGTCAAGGACGTGCTGCTGCTCGACGTGACCCCGCTGTCGCTCGGCATCGAGACGCTCGGCGGCGTGTTCACCCGCCTGATCGACCGCAACACCACGATCCCGACCAAGAAGAGCCAGGTGTTCTCGACCGCCGAGGACAACCAGACCGCGGTGACCATCCGCGTGTTTCAGGGCGAGCGCGAGATGGCCGCCCACAACAAGATGCTCGGCCAGTTCGACCTCGTCGGCCTGCCCCCGGCGCCGCGCGGCGTGCCCCAGATCGAGGTCACGTTCGACATCGATGCCAACGGCATCGTCAACGTGTCGGCCAAGGACAAGGGCACCGGCAAGGAGCAGCAGATCCGCATCCAGGCTTCCGGCGGTCTGTCGGATGCCGACATCGAGAAGATGGTCAAGGACGCGGAGGCGCACGCCGCCGAGGACAAGAAGCAGCGTGAGCTGGTGGACGCCCGCAACCAGGGCGAGGCTCTGGTGCACTCGACCGAGAAGTCGCTCGCCGAGTTCGGCACCAAGGTCTCCGCAGCCGATCGTTCGGTGGTCGAGGGCGCTCTTGCCGACCTGAAGTCGGAACTGACGGGCGAGGATGTCGAGGCGATCAAGGCCAAGACCAACGCCCTTGCGCAGGCGTCCATGAAGCTCGGCGAGGCGATGTATGCCGCTTCGCAGGGCGGTGAGGGCGCCGACGCCTCCAAGCCGGCCGAC
>JAEZMP010000640.1 GCA_023442215.1 Pseudomonadota bacterium | reverse complement strand
ATCCGGACGTTTCGCCTGCCGCGGTTGCCGATGCTCTCGGCGCGCCGGCAGGCGGAGACGACGGACCGCTGGATCGGGCGCCTGCGCATCAAGACCGCCGGGCGAGGCCAGCAGATCCGCAATCTCTCCGGCGGCAACGCCCAGAAAGTGGTGTTCGCGAAGTGGCTGGCGCGCGGCGTGCGCGTCTTCGTGCTCGACGATCCCGGCCGCGGGCTCGATGTCGGCGCGAAGGAGGAGATCTACACCCTGCTGCGCAGCCTCGCCCGGGAGGGCGTGGCCATCGTGCTGATCTCCGACAACCTGCCCGAGATCATCGGCCTCTCGAACCGGATCGTCACGTTCCGTGGCGGCGCGATCTCGGCCGAGATCCCCGCCCCGGCCGACGGCAAGCCGTCCGAGACCGCCGTCGTCACCAACATGGTCTGAAGGCCGAACCGGAGCCTCGCATGTCCTCAACCGTCCCCCACACGGCATCAGGCGCCAACACCATGCAAACCTTCCTCGCGAGGCATGCCGTCTCGCTCTATCCGCTCCTGGTGATCCTGGCGCTCATCGTGTTCTTCGCGGTGCAGAACCCCTATTTCGCGACCTTCGACAACGCCATGAACATCGGCCGGCAATCGTCGGTGCTGCTGCTCGTCGCCCTCGCCGGCACCATGGTGATCATGATCGGCTCCATCGACCTTTCGGTCGGCTCGATCGTGACGCTCTCCGGCATCGTCACCGCGCTCGCCATCGACCCGTTCGGGCCGGCGGTCGCGATCGCCGCCGGCATCGGCGCCGGCATCTCCGTCGGCCTCGTCAACGGTCTCACGCTGATCGCGCTCAAGGTGCCCTCGTTCCTCGTCACGCTCGGCATGCTCTCGGTGCTCTCCGGCATCGCCAACATGATCTGCGGCGGCTCCTCGATCATGTTCATGGACCAGAGCCTGAGCGAGTTCGTGAATTCCGAGCTCGTGCCCGGACTGCCGAACATCATCCTGATCGCGCTTCTGACCGCCGCGGTGCTGAGCTTCGTCGCCTTCAAGACCGTGCTCGGCCGCTATCTCTATGCCATCGGCGGCGGCGAGGTGGTGGCGGCGAACACCGGCGTGCCCGTCAACCGCTACAAGGTCTTCGCCTTCATGCTGTCGGGCGGGCTCTGCGGGCTCGCGGGCGTGCTGCTCACCGCACAGGTCGGCGCCGGAACGCCGGCCGCCGGGGCCAACATGCTGCTCGATTCCATCGCGGCCATCGTCATGGGCGGCACCGCGCTTTCGGGCGGCATCGGCGGCCCCCAGCGCACCATCCTCGGCGTGCTCGTCATCGCCATCCTCTCGAACGGCATGGACGTGACCGAGGTGTCGAGCTTCACCCAGGAGGTCGTGAAGGGCCTCGTCATCATCCTTGCGGTCGCCTCCACCATCGACCGCAAGAAATATCTCTTCATCAAGTAAGGGGCCGGCGCGCGGCGCCGTCCTCCGGTTTCAGGAGCAAGATCATGTCGGAGAAAGTCGTGCCCGTCGTCACCCGCGCGGGCCGGGAACACACGGGAACCGGGCAGTCGGGTGGCGCTGTCCGCGTCTCCGGCGTCAGCCCGCAGCATACGCCGGCCACGAAGATCTGGTTCGGCCGCGTCTCCAACGAGCCGGGCTACCGCTCGTTCCCCCACCACCACGGCGCGGCCGAGACCGGTGGCTACGTGCTCAAGGGCCACGGCCGCATCTATTACGGCGAGAACTACGGCGAGTTCATCGACATGACCGAGGGCGACTTCGTGTTCGTGCCGCCGTTCATGCCGCATGTGGAGGTGAACATGAGCACCACCGAGGAGCTCGTGTGGCTGACCGCCCGCACGCCGGACAACATCGTCGTCAACCTGCCGGACGTGGACGACGAGATCCTGGTCGGCTATTCGCCCGCCTGAGACCAAGAAAACACGCGGGAGGAAAGATGACCGACGTTCGCCTCTACATGTTCGATACGGGCATCCTGAAGTGCAAGTATCATGACATCTACCTGAACCAGGGCGGGGATTCCGATCTCGACATCCCCGTCCCGTTCTTCCTGATCACCCATCCCAAGGGCAACGTCGTCATCGACGGCGGCACTCCGGTCGAATGCGCCACCGACGCGATGGGGCACTGGGGCAAGGTCGCCGAGTTCTTCACGCCCGTGATGACCGCCGATCAGGGCTGCGTCGCGCAGATCGAGGCCGCCGGCATCGCGCGCGAAAGCGTGCGCTATGTCGTGCTGTCGCATCTCCATCTCGACCATGTCGGCGCCGTCGGCCGGTTCCCGAACGCGACCCACGTCGTGCAGCGCACCGAGTACGAATATGCGTTCGCGCCGGACTGGTTCGCCGTTCTCGCCTATGTCCGCAAGGACTTCGACGACCCCGCGCTGAACTGGCTGCTGCTCGAGGATAGCTGGGGCGATTTCTACGACCTCTACGGCGACGGCTCGATCGTTCTGATCCGCTCGCCCGGCCACACCTGCGGCCACCAGTCGATCCTGGTGCGCACCTCGGCGGGGCAGCATGTCCTTCTTGCCGTCGATGCCGCCGACACCATGGACCACTGGGAGGAGCGCGCCCTGCCCGGCGCCCTGCATTCGGCGATCGATGCCGTGCGCTCCGTCCGCAAGCTGCGCGCGGTCGCCGCGAAGACGAACGCCCTCGTCGTCGCCGGCCATGACGGACCGCAATGGGCGGCGCTGCGCAAGGCGCCCGAGTTCTACTGAAGCCGAAGGAACCGACGCGATGAAACTGCTGCGCTACGGCGCCCCCGGCGCCGAGAAGCCGGGCCTTCGCCATGACGACGGCACCCTGCGCGACCTTTCCGGCCTCGTGCCCGACATCGCCGGCACGGTGCTGGGCGAAGCCGGCCTGGCCGCGCTCCGCGCCGTCGATCCGGCGAGCCTGCCGGTCGTATCCGGCGAGCCACGCATCGGCCCGTGCGTCGGGGCGGTCGGCAAGTTCATCTGCGTCGGCCTCAACTATGCCGACCACGCCCGCGAGACCGGCAAGGCGCCGCCGGAGGAGCCGATCCTGTTCATGAAGGCGACGAGCGCCATCTGCGGCCCGTTCGACGATGTCGAGATTCCCGCGGGGTCGGCGAAGACGGACTGGGAGGTCGAGCTCGGCGTCGTCATCGGCGCGCGCGCGAAATATGTCGCCGAGGCCGACGCCCTCGCACACGTCGCCGGCTACTGCCTCGTCAACGACGTCTCCGAGCGGGCGTTCCAGTCCGAGCGCGGCGGTCAGTGGACCAAGGGCAAGAGCCACGACACCTTCGGCCCCATCGGCCCGTGGCTCGTCACCCGCGACGAGATCGCCGATCCGCAGGACCTCGCGCTCTGGCTGGAGGTCGACGGCATCCGCCGCCAGACCGGCTCGACGCGGACCATGATCTTCGGCGTGGCGACGCTCGTGAGCTACATCTCGCAATTCATGACGCTCGAGCCCGGCGACATCATCGCCACCGGCACGCCGCCCGGCGTCGGGCTCGGCCACAAGCCGCCGGTCTTCCTGCGGCCCGGCCAGACGATGCGCCTCGGCATCGACGGGCTCGGCATCCAGACCCAGCGCACCATCGAGGCCCGTCCGTGATCGCGTCGCCCCCAGCCGCCTCCGCCGCCCTGACCGATCTGTCCGGCCGCCTCGCCATCGTCACCGGCGGCAGCCGCGGCCAGGGCGAGGCGGAAGCCCGCCTGCTCGCGCGCGCCGGCGCCGCCGTGCTGATCGCCGACGTACTGGAGGCCGAGGGCGCGGCCCTTGCCGAAGCACTCGTTGCCGACGGCCACGAGGCGCGGTTCGCCCGCCTCGACGTCGCCAGCCCGGAAAGCTGGGCGGCGGCGATCGACGCGGCCGCCGGCTGGAAGGGCCGCCTCGACGTGCTCGTCAACAATGCCGGCATCATCAACCGCCAGTCGACCAGCGACACCACGCTCGACGGCTGGAACCGGCTGATCGGCATCAACCTCACCGGCACCTTCCTCGGCATCAAGGCGGCGGCGCCGCTGATGCGCGACGGCGGCGGCGGCAGCATCGTCAACATCGCCTCGAACAGCGCCTTTTCCGGGCACTACGACCCGGCCTACACGGCGAGCAAATGGGGCGTGCGCGGCCTGACCCGCACCGCGGCGATGGAATATGTCACCTGGGGCATCCGGGTGAACAGCGTCTGCCCGGGGCTGATCGTGACCGGGCTGAACGCCAACGCCAGCCACCTGCAGCCGATGATCGGCCTGACGCCAATGGCACGCAGCGGCACGCCCGACGAGGTCGCGCAGCTCGTGCTGTTCCTCGCCTCGGACGCCTCGTCCTTCATCACGGGCGAGGACTTCACCATCGACGGCGGCTTCACTGCCGGCGCCGCCTACCGCCGCGTCGCGGTGGAAAGCGGCCTGCTTCCGGCGACGGAGCGGGGTTGACGAGGATCGTTGCCGAGCCGGGGCGGTGGCTTGGGCTCCGCAAGGTGTTGGATCGGCCCCCAACCCGTCACAAGGCGTGAATCTGGAGCGACTTCTTGTCGATCTGATGATTCCATCAGATCGGCAAGCGCTCCAGGGTGAGGCCGCACCTCAGAATCCGACGGCGATGCCGTCGAGCCGGGGATCTGAGCCGCCGCACATCGCCGCGCCGACGAGCGCAATGGCCTGGGCGCTGCCTTCGAACGACCGCATGAAGTCGTGCGGGGCTTCCCAGTCGTCGGGGATCTCCTCGCCTTCGGACACCTGATGGCCCATGGCCTGCAGCTTGTGCGCCAAGTCCGGGTCGGCATGCGGCTCGACGGAGATGCGCTTGCCATCGAGAACGCGCACGCGGGGGGCATCGATCGCCTCCTGCAGGTTCATGCCCCGGTCCAGCAGATTGACGAGAATCTGCACCTGGCCCTGAGGCTGCATGTTGGCGCCCATGCAGCCGAACGACATGTGGAATTCGCCCGCCTCGTCGAGCAGCATGGAGGGGAGAATGGTATGGCGCACGCGCTTGTTCGGCGCGGCGACGTTCGGATGGCCATCCTCGAGTTCGAAATCGGCGCACCGGTTGTGCAGGATCACGCCGGTTCCCGGCGCGATCAGGCCAGAGCCGAACACGTCGGATATGCTGGTGATCAGCGAGACGGCGTTGCGATCCTTGTCCATCACGGTGAGATAGGTGGTGTCGCCATAGATGCGTCCGGCCACCGGATTCTCAAGCGCGACACCGTCCCGGATCAGGCTGCGGCGCCCGTCCACATAGCCGTCCGACAGCAGCGTCTCGACCGGGGTGGCAGCGAAGCGCGGGTCGGCCACGTAGCGCTCGGCGTCGGCGAAAGCGAGCTTGAGCGCCTCGAGGATCAGATGTGAGGCGGCGGCGCTGTCGGTCGCGAACAGGCCCTTCATGTCATACGCCTCGAGGATGCGCAGCGCCTCGAGCACGACGATGCCCTGGCCGTTCGGCGGAAGTTCCAGCACCGTGTGTCCACGATAGCGGGCGCTGATCGGCTCGACCCATTCCGCCTGCTGCGCCGTGAAGTCGCCTGCCTCGAGGAAGCCGCCGCGGCTGTTCACCACATCGAGGATGGCATCGCGCACCGCGCCGGAATAGAAGGCCGAGCGGCCCTCCTTACCGATCCGCCGCCAGGTCGCGGAGAGGTCCTTCTGGGAGAAAATGTCTCCGGCGCGGGGCGGCGCGCCACCCGGAAGGTAGGCCTCGGGCGTGGTGCCGAAATGCTTGAGCTTGGAGGCGCCCCAGTACCAGACCTGGGAGATCTTGTAGCCGACGGGATAGCCGTCCTGCGCATAGGCAACAGCCGGCGCCACGACGTCCGACAGATCCATGGTTCCGAAACGCGCGTGCAGGGCGAGATAGCCGTCGAGCGCGCCGGGCACGCTCACGGTCAAGGCGCCCGCCTTGGGCATCGTCGCATGTCCCTGCGCGCGGATCGCATCCGCCGTGCAGCGCGAGCCGGAGCGCCCGCTGCCATTGAGCGCGTATATCTGCCCTTCGTGCCGAACCAGAGCGAAGCAATCCCCGCCCAGGCCGTTCATCATCGGTTCGGTGACGTTGACCATCGCCGCCATGGCGACGGCCGCATCGATGGCGTTGCCGCCGGCCCGCAGGATGTCTCGCCCCACCGCTGCCGCCAAAGGCTGGCTGGAACAGGCCAGACCATGCTGCGCATAGACCGGCGCCCGGAAGGAATTGAAGGGCTTCATGTCTGCCTCACGCGGTGTCAGGTTGGATCGGGTCGGGCTCGAAGGGCGGCGCGGGAGCATCGGACGGCATGGACCATCCCCCCTTCCCATCGCCATTCTATTGTACGGTACCAGCGCGCTTCTGCTTGATTTCCAGTTCGTGAGCCGTGTGCGAGAAAGTGGCCATGCCGAACAGGACCGACGTCGTCCAGGCGACGGTGATCAGCCCGGCCAGCGCCATGGTCACCGTGACGAGATCCCAGTCCGCCGGAAGCGGATCCGGCCCGAAACCCATGGTCGTATAGGCGCTTCCGGCGAATACCATCGCCCTGTGGGCGTCCGGCACGAGCCCCATCCAGCTCAGGGCATAGCCGAGAATGAGGATTTCGACGATGTGCGCCAGCGACAGGACAAAGGCGCCCACCAGAAAGAAAATCTGTGTGGATTTGTAGTGCCTTGCGTCGAGCAGGCTTTGCGCCTTGGCTCGGTACGTTCTGTTGACCAGGAACATGTAGATCGCGTGGAACAGCAGAATCCCGAGAAGAATGAGGCCACTGAAGGTCAGGGCGTAGGGGTTGAAGACGTAGGATTCGCTGGTCAGCATGGGCTCCGCCGCAAATATATGACGTGAGAGGTGCGCAGACCCGCCGGCCCTCCAGAACTGCCAGCCTCCAGAACTGCCGGCCTCATCCGTCCCATATCACCTGAAGGGGCGCCATCGCGACGGAGCGCTCGGCTCCCCGGAAGCGAAGGCCGCGACCTCAGATGCTGTCGCTCACTTGTCGACAGGATTGATGCGCGACACGAGCAGGGGATCTGCCCCCGTGAACGGGAAGGCTGGAAGGCTGTTCACATCGACGCCGAAGGTCGCGGCCACCACCTCGGGCGCGTAGCAGCTGACCATGCTTCGCGCGCCAACATCGCCCGGGATGGCCTGATCGAAGAAAATGAGAAAATGAATGTCGCCGCTGCCGATGTCCTCGATGTGGTGGGGATAGGCACGCGGGATAAAGTAGACGTCGCCGGCCTTCAGCTCATAGGTGTCCACATTGCCGCCGGGACTGAGGACGGTCATCCGCGCCGCGCCCTTGGCCACATAGCCCATCTCGGCGGTCTCCGGATGCCAATGGACCTCGCGCATGCCGGAATCGGTGACGCGCAGCGAGAACATCGCAATGTCCTTCAGAACCGGCCAGACATCGCCTTTGGCGGTGTGGGCGGAACCGGCACTCGAGGCAATGGGCGCCTGCGCGGCCTCAAGGCTGAACTTGTGCGGATTGATGTGGCGGGCTGCCATCTCCACCGGCGAACCCGTCGGCATGGCCGCGAAATGCACGTCTTGGGGGGTGCGGGGAAGACGGGAGAAGTCCGAGGCGGGCAGGCCGAACGTGTTGCCCAGCACAGCGTCCGTCATGCAGCCGAAGGTGCTCGACAGGCCAAACCCCTCGGGACGCTCATTGGTGAACGCGAGGATCAGCTCGGCTTCTTCGGCTCCGATATTCTCGATGTGGTGCATCTCGCCGGAGGGAATGAAGAACATCTCGCCGGGCGCAATGGTGAAGGTGTCGCGGCGCGAGTGGTTGCCGGCGATCGTCACCAGCACATTGCCGCGCAGACAATAAGCGAGTTCGTTGCCATTTGCGTGCCAGTGGGGCTCTCGCAGAGCCTTTGGTGCAAGCAGGAGGCGGCGAATGGACAGCCGCTTCAGGATCGGAGAATTGCCCGCATCCAGACTTGTTATGGCGCCGAACGCGTTCGCCACGCTGGGAGCCTGCTCAGTCAGCGACGCCACGTGAACAGAATTCGTGTGCACCATCTCGTCCCCCCTACGATTTTTTTCGATTATGCGCCTTGGCTGCTTCCGGCGCATCACCCGGACGCATCGTTTGAGTCGACCTTCGAAACATCGTTAAAAATACGGATAATAGCGCCGCATCGCGTGACTTGGCGCGCAACTAGCGGAAGGCTGATACGCGGCTTTTGGCGAAATTGAAGATACGTTCGGCCGGCTGATCAGGCGATCTTGAGGCGGACGTCGAGGTTCTTGCGGGTGGCTTCCGAATGGGGGCACACGATGTGGGCCTTGGAAACCAAGTCCCGGGCGACCGCCGGGTCGATGCCCGGGAGCTTCTTGGTCAGTTCCACGTCGAGCGCGAAGCCGGTGGCGTCGTCGCGCGGGCCGATGCCGACATCGGCGGTGACGGTGGCGTCAGCCGGGATCTGCACCTCTCCTTGCGGGCCGCACCGGACGGGATCGCGCGTCTTTCACTTGTCGGCGTAGGCGACGACCGCATTGAGCAGCGTCTGCGCGCCCGCGCCGCAATGTTCGGGTGTCGCGCTTTCCGCGGGATTGTGGCTGAGCCCGTCCTTGCAGGGCACGAAGATCATGGCCGTCGGCATCATGCGGGCGGTGTAGACCGCATCGTGTCCGGCGCCGGACACGATCTGCCGGGCCGGAAAGCCTTCCGCTGCGGCGCCAGCGGCAACGGCGGCGACGCAGTCATCGTCGAAGGTGACGGGCGGGCTGTTCCAGATGCGCGTCATGCGCGCGGGCGTGCCTTCGATCGCGGTGCTTGCGAGATAATCCGCCAGTTCCGTCTCCATCTCATCGAGCACGGCGCTCCGGGGATGGCGCAGGTCGAGCGTCAGGCGCACCTCGCCCGGCACGACGTTGCGGGATGCTTCGACGACACCGATCTCGCCGACGGTGGCAAGCGCGCCATGGTCCAGCGCGACCCGCCGCGCCTCCAGGATGACGTGCGCCGCCGCGCACAGCGCGTCGTGCCGAAGCGCCATCGGCGTGGTGCCGGCATGGGCGGCGCGTCCACCGATGGAAATGTCGTACCAGCGCATGCCCTGCACGCCGGTGACGATGCCGATCGTGTCGCCCGCCGCCTCCAGCACCGGGCCCTGCTCGATATGCAGCTCGAACATGGCGCCGAGCTTCACGGCGCCGAGCGGCGTCTCGCCGCGATAGCCGATGGCGTCCAGCGCAGCGCCGAAGGCGACGCCCTGCGCGTCGGTGCAAGCATTGATGAAGTCGGCCGTGAAGACGCCGGCATGAGCGCCCGATGCCATCATCGCGGGCGCGAAGCGCGAGCCTTCCTCGTTGGTCCAGTCGACCAGCATGAGCGGCCGCCGGGTGACGTAGCCTTCCTCGTCCAGCGTGCGCAGGACTTCGAGGCCCGCAAGCACGCCCAGCACCCCGTCGAACTTGCCGCCGGTGGGCTGGGTGTCGAGATGGCTGCCCATCGCGACCGGGAGCGCGTCGGGATCGGTTCCGGGGCGCAGGGCGAACATGTTGCCGAGTTCATCGACGGTGACCGTGCAGCCGAGCGCCTCGCAGGCATCCCGCAGCCAGTCGCGCACCTGACGGTCCTCATCGCTGAGGGCGAGGCGACGCACGCCGCCATCCGGCGTCCCGCCAAAGCGCGCCGTTTCCATCAGCGTGTCCCAAAGGCGGTCACGGTCGATCTTCAGGTTCGGCATGGTCGATGTCCAGGAGGCGGGTGTCGGATCGAGCGCTTCCCGATCTGACGGAATCATCAGACCTACAAGAAACCGCTCCAGATTCAAAGCCTTGAGCATATCCTTGTCGTTCAGATCGGTTCGATCTGAACGGGCTTTGCTCTAGCGGCCCATCACGCGCTCACGCGCGGGTGAGCACCGTTTTCAGGAAGTCGCGGGTGCGCGGCTCGACCGGATTGCTCATCAGCGCCTTGGCTTCACCGGTTTCCACGACCCGGCCCTGATCCATGAACACGACGCGGTCGCTGACATCCCGGGCGAAGCCGAGCTCGTGGGTGACGACGATCATGGTCATGCCCGTGGAGGCGAGGTCGCGCATCACGGCGAGCACCTCGCCGACGAGTTCGGGATCGAGCGCGGAGGTCGGCTCGTCGAACAGCATCAGCATCGGCTGCATGGCGAGCGCGCGAGCGATGGCGACGCGCTGCTGCTGGCCGCCGGAGAGTTCGGACGGGTAGGCATTCGCCTTGTGGGCAAGGCCGACCTTGTCGAGCAGCAGCATCGCCGTGTCATGCGCGGCGTCGCGGCGGCGACCGAGGACCTGGGTCGGACCCTCGGTAACGTTCTCCAGCGCGGTCATGTGCGGGAAAAGGTTGAAGCGCTGGAACACCATGCCGGTCTTGCGGCGCTGGCGCGCGATCTCCTTGTCTCCGAGCGGACGCAGCACGTCGCCGACCCGCCGGTAGCCGAGCAACTCGCCATCGAGCCAGAGACCGCCACTGTCGAAGGTTTCCAGCTGATTGATGCAGCGAAGGAAGGTCGTCTTGCCGGAGCCGGACGGGCCGATGATGCAGACCACCTCGCCCGGGAAGACGTCCATCGTCACGTCCGCGAGCGCGTGGTGGGCGCCGAACTTCTTGCCCACCTTCACGGCGGACACCACCGGGATCACGGCAGGAGAACGCGCATTCATCGGGCGCCTCCGGTGCCGAAGCCGCGACCATAGCGCTTCTCCAGCATGCGCTGGAGCACGGTGAGGACAGTGACGATCACGAGAAACCAGAAGGTAGGAACCATGAGGAGTTCGATGACCTTGGCGTTCGAATAATAGATGTCCTGTGCGCTGCGGACGACATCGCCGAAGCCGATGATCGAGGCGAGCGCGGTCATCTTGACGAGGCCGATGAACTCGTTGCCGAGCGGGGGCACGACGATGCGCATCGCCTGCGGCAGGATGATGCGCCGGAGCGCGACACCGCCGGTCATTCCCATCGCCTGGGCGGCCTCGTACTGGCCTCGATCCACGCCGAGCATGCCCGAGCGGATAATCTCGGAGACATAGGCGCCCTGATTGAGCCCCAGGCTCAGAATCGTCGCCACGGCGGGCGTGATCAGAACGACGGTCTTGTATTCGAACAGGCCCGGGATGCCGATGGTCGGGAAAACCAGAGCGAGGTTGAACCAGACCAGCAATTGCAGGATCACCGGCGCGCCGCGGAAAAACCAGGCATAGAAGATCGCCACCCCGCGCAGCACGGGATTGGCGGACTGATGCGCCACCGCGCAGGCGAGCCCGATCGCGAGGCCGACCGCCATGCAGACGAACGAGATCCAGATCGTGTTGAACAGCCCCCACAGGATGGTGGGCCAGAACAGAAACTCCCAGGTCGTCGCCCAGTCGATCCTGCCCCTGGCGAAGGCGCGCACGAGGAGAAAGGCGAGAATGAGGATCACGA
>JAEZMP010000593.1 GCA_023442215.1 Pseudomonadota bacterium | reverse complement strand
AAGCAGGCGCGCACGCAGGTCGCCAGCGTCGATCCGATGCGGATGACGACCACCTATACCTACAGCTACGCCGAGTTCGTGCCGGCTGCCGGCAAGCCGATGCAGCTGCCGGGTGCGACCGACAGCGCCGCGAAGCTGCCGCCCGTCACCCCGCAGGCTCCGGCGGCCGAAACGGCCGCCGCCGCATCGCCTGCAGCCGCGTCCACCTACGTTCCGGGGCCCGACGAACCCGAGCTGAAGCCGGGAACGGAGCAGGCCGTTTCGTCTGCCGCGGAAGCCGGAGCGGCGACCGGGGGCAGCGATCAGGTCGCGGTTCCTCTGCCGCTGCCGTCGCCGAACACGCTTTCGATGCTGGCGCCTCCGTCTCCCTCGGCGTCCTCTTACGCCGGCGATTCGCAGTTGAACGCGGCGTTGCAAGCGGCGTCCCGCTTCGGCGAACTTCAGCCGACCGCCAACTGAGCCCGCGCTCGAGGGCCTCGATGGCCCTCAGCCCGGAAGCCATCCGGAACCCTTGCCGGATGGCGTTGGAGACGGGCGCCGCATGCCGGTGCGGTCCGGTGCCTTGAATTCGCAGTCGTTTGCTCCATAACGTCACCGCTGGCGGGGCCACCGGCCTCCGCGATGCCGCAGGCGGGCGTCTCATTGCGCCGTGGAGAATCGCGTGGTCGGCTCGGGCCGTTTCATCACCTTCGAAGGCGGCGAAGGCGCCGGCAAATCAACCCAGATCGCGCGTCTGGCAGCGCGCCTATCGTCGCTCGGACTGAAGGTCCGCACGACGCGGGAGCCGGGAGGCTCGCCGGGCGCGGAGATCGTGCGTCACGTCGTGCTGTCCGGCGCGGCGGCGGCGCTCGGGGCCGATACCGAGGCGATGCTGTTCGCTGCCGCGCGGGTCGATCATGTCGACAGTGTCATCCGCCCTGCGCTGGAAGCCGGCGAGTGGGTACTCTGCGACCGGTTTACCGATTCGACGCGCGTCTATCAGGGCGCTTCCGGTGTCTCGACGGCGCTCATCGGCGCGCTCGAGCGGCTGGCGCTGCAGGATCTCGCCATCGATCTCACGATCATCGTCGACGTTCCCGCTGAAATCGGACTGGCCCGGGCAGCTGCCCGCCGTGGCGACGGGGTGACGGACCGCTTCGAAGGCGATAGCCTCGAAATCCAGGAGCGTCGGCGCAGAGGATTCCTGGACATCGCGGCTGCGGAGCCGGAGCGGTGCGTCGTCGTCGATGGCACGCTCGATGCCGGCGGGGTTGAAGCGGCGATCTGGGCCGCCGTCGAAGGCCGCTTCGCCGAGATCGCGGCCGTGTCCCAACGTCCGGCGTGAACGCGGGCAGATCGTCAACGAGCGGAGTGGCAATGGCGAAGGCATCCCGACGCGGGGAGAGCGACGACGATGCCGCCGTCGGCGAACCGGAAGCGATCGAGGGCGCGCCTTCGCCCCGTGAGCAGACGCATCTTTTCGGCCATCAGGCCGCCGAACACGAACTGCTGGAGGCCTATCGGAGCGGACGGCTGCATCACGGCTGGATTCTGGGCGGCCCGCGCGGCATCGGCAAGGCGACGCTCGCCATGCGCTTCGCGCGCTTCGTTCTCGCCCATCCCGATCCGGCCTCTCCCGCTGTGCAGGCAGTGACGGGGCTCGGCGTGGCAGCGGACGCGCCGGCTGCGCGGCTGATGGGCGCGGGCGCGCATCCCGATCTTCTTCACCTGCGCCGGCCCTGGGACGACAAGGCCAAGCGTTTCAAGACCGAGATCACCGTGGATGAAGTGCGGCGGCTCGTGCCGTTCTTCGGCTCCACCGCGGGCACCGGTGGTTACCGGATCGTCGTCATCGACGCCGCAGACGATCTGAATGCCAATGCGGCGAACGCCGTTCTGAAAATGCTTGAGGAGCCGCCCCGCAAGGGATTGTTCCTGCTGGTGTCTCATGCGCCCGGACGGTTGCTGCCGACCATCCGCTCCCGCACGCGCCGGCTGATGTTGCGCCCGCTTGCGGCCGCCGACGTGGCGGAGGGGCTGCTCGCCCTCGGCCTGACAGCGGACCGCTCGGTGGCGGCGCGCGCGGCGGCGATCTCCGAGGGCAGCCTGCGGCGGGCCGCGACGGCGCTGGCTGGCGGCGCCGTCGATGTTGAGGGTGCGCTGGCGCCGCTTCTCGCGCGACTGTCCGCCGAGCCGGACCGCAGGGCGGTCTACCTGTTCGCCGAGCTCGTTTCCGGCCGCGAGGCCGCGGAGGCCTACGATCTCTCGATCGACCTCATCCGCGCCTTCATCTCCGATCGGGTGCGTTCGTCCGCCGCCGCAGGCGCCCACCCGCGCACGCTGTCCGCCTGGGCGGAGGCGTGGGAAAAGATCGACCGCGCGGTCGCCCGCGCGGACGCGTTCAACCTCGATCGCAAGCAGGTCGTCATCGGCGTGTTCCAGGACCTTTCCGACGCGGCGCGCCTTGCCGCGGCGTGAACCCGACGCCTGCCTTTGATCGGCCGTCCATCGGCGCTATATGAGCCGGGAGCATCTTTCGCCCGATCCGATCCAGTGGGCGAGCGAAGCCAGGGTGTTTCGAATATGGAGCGATTTCCGTGGCCTCGGGCGATCCCGTGCCCGGGCGGGCCTCCGATGTTGTTCCGATTTGCCGTTGAAGTTGCGGGCGCAGCGATTCCCAAATGACCGATCGACCGAAATATTACATCACGACCGCCATCGCCTACCCGAACGGCGCGCCGCACATCGGCCACGCCTATGAGGTGATCGCGACGGATACGCTGGCGCGCTTCAAGCGGCTCGACGGCTTCGATGTCCATTTCCTGACCGGCACCGACGAGCACGGCATCAAGATGGTGCAGACGGCCGCTCGTGAAGGTCTCACGGCGCGCGAACTCGCCGACCGTAACGTCCCGCTGTTCCGCAAGATGGTGGCCGCGGTCGGCGCCTCCAACGACGACTTCATCCGCACCACCGAGCCCCGCCATCATGCGGCCTCCCAGGCGATCTGGCAGGCCATGGAGGCGGCCGGCGACATCTATCTCGATTCCTATGCCGGCTGGTATTCGGTGCGCGACGAGGCGTTCTATGCCGAAGGCGAGACCGTCGTGGGCGGCGACGGCGTGCGGCGCGGCCCCCAGGGCACGCCGGTGGAATGGGTGGAAGAGGAAAGCTACTTCTTCCGCCTCTCGGCCTACCAGGATCGGCTTCTCAAGCTCTACGAGGACAATCCGGATTTCATCGGTCCGGACGAGCGGCGCAACGAAGTGACGAGCTTCGTCAAGGGCGGCCTGAAGGACCTCTCGATCTCGCGCACCACGTTCGATTGGGGCATTCCGGTTCCCGGCAATCCCCGGCACGTGATGTATGTCTGGGTCGACGCACTGACGAACTACATCACCGGCGTCGGCTATCCGGATGTGGACTCGGCCTCCTACAAGCGGTTCTGGCCGGCCGACCTCCACGTCATCGGCAAGGACATCGTGCGCTTCCACACGGTCTACTGGCCGGCGTTCCTGATGTCGGCGGGCGTTCCGCTGCCGCGCCGCGTGTTCGCCCACGGCTTCCTGTTCAATCGCGGGGAGAAGATGTCGAAATCGGTCGGCAACGTGATCGATCCGATCGCACTGATCGACCACTACGGCGTCGATCAGGTGCGCTACTTCTTCCTGCGCGAGGTGCCGTTCGGCCAGGACGGCAATTACAGCCACGAGGCCATCGTCGGGCGCATCAACGCGGATCTCGCCAACGATCTCGGCAACCTCGCCCAGCGGTCGCTGTCGATGATCGCCAAGAACCTCGAAGGCAAGGTGCCGGAGCCGGGCGCGTTCAGCGCGGCGGATGCCGACATTCTGGCGCGGGCCGACGGCCTTCATGCACTCTGCAAGGCCGCGTTCGACCGGCAGGAAATCCACGTCGCCCTCGGCCATGTCTGGAGCGTCGTCGCGGAGGCGAACCGCTACTTCGCCGGCGAGGAGCCCTGGACGCTGCGCAAGACCGATCCGGCCCGGATGGCAACGGTGCTCTACGTGACCGCGGAAGTCGTCCGGCAGGTCTCCGTCCTCGCGCAGGCGGTGATGCCGACCGCATCGGCGAAGCTGCTCGACCTGCTCGGGATCTCTGCGGAGGCACGAAGCTTCGCCACGCTCGGCGAAGGCGGCCGGCTCGTGCCGGGCACGGCGCTGCCCGCGCCCTCCGGCGTCTTCCCGCGCTATGTCGAAGCCGAAAAGGCAGAGGCGTGATGCTCGTCGACAGCCACTGCCATCTAGATTTCCCCGATTTCGCGGATCGGGACGCCATCGTCGCGGCGGCGCGCGCCGCCGGGGTCGGCCACATGGTGACGATCTCGACCCGCGTCGCCCGGTTCGACGGCATCCGTGCCATCGCCGAGCACTATCCGGACGTCACGTGCTCCGTCGGCACCCATCCTCACAATGCGGGTGAGCCGGAAGAGCAGGCAGTCACGCTCGCCGAACTCGTCCGCCTCGCGGGCCACCCCCGAGTGGTCGCGATCGGCGAGGCAGGGCTCGACTATCATTACGACACGGCGCCCCGGGAGGCCCAGGCAGCTAGCTTCCGCCTGCAGATCGCCGCGGCGCGGGAGACCGGGCTTCCGCTCGTAATCCACGCGCGCGCTGCCGACGAGGACGTGGCGGCCATCCTGCGCGAGGAAATGGCCACCGGCCCGTTCAAGGCGGTGCTGCATTGCTTCTCGTCCGGGCCGGAGCTGGCGCGGGTCGGGCTCGAACTCGGGCTTTATGTCTCGTTCTCGGGTATCCTGACCTTCAACCGGTCGGAGGAGGTGAGGGCGATCGCCGCGACCGTGCCGCTCGACCGGCTGCTGGTGGAGACCGACGCGCCCTATCTCGCGCCGGTGCCCCATCGCGGCAAGCGCAACGAGCCGGCGTTCGTGCACCACACCGCGGCGGTTCTCGCCAGGGTGAAGGGCGTGAGCGAGGCCGAGATCGCGACCGCAACGACGGCGAACTTCTTCCGCCTGTTCTCCAAGGCGGGCGCGGTCGCCGCCGCGCTTTGACGCCGCTTCGAGAGTGATGGTCATGCAGGCGGCCGATGGGGTGGACAGGGACGCGATGACGGACGCGATACCGCGACTGGAGTTCACGATTCTCGGATGTGGCTCGTCCGGCGGCGTGCCGCGCGTCGGTGGCGACTGGGGCGCGTGCGATCCCGCCGATCCGCGCAACCGGCGGCGGCGCTGCTCGCTGCTCGTCCGCCGTATCGGACCGCATGGGGAGACCACGGTTCTCGTCGACACCGGCGCCGACATGCGCGAGCAACTGCTCGACGCCGGCGTGACGGGGCTGGACGGCGTGCTCTACACCCATGCCCACGCCGACCACATCCACGGCATCGACGACCTGCGGGCGCTCGCCCTGATCCATCGCCATCGCATCGACGTCTACATGGATGAGCCGACCTCGCACCGGATGCACGAGGCGTTCGGCTACTGCTTCTCCACGCCGCCCGGTTCGAATTATCCGCCGATCCTGACGGAGCACCGGCTGCGTCCGCTGCAGCCGGTGACCATTTCCGGTGCCGGCGGCGACCTCGTAGTGCTGCCGTTCCTGCAGCATCACGGCGAAATCGACTCCCTCGGGTTCCGCTTCGGCGGGCTCGCCTATTCGAGCGACGTGAACGACCTGCCGGACGAGAGCCTGGAGCCGCTCGCCGATCTCGATCTGTGGATCGTCGATGCGCTGCGTTATACGCCCCACGTCAGCCATTTCTCGGTGACGGACGCCCTGCACTGGATCGAGCGGGTGAAACCGCGTCGCGCCGTGCTGACGGACCTCCACGTCGATCTCGACTATGCGGAACTTTCGGCGCGGCTTCCGGCCGGCGTCGAGCCCGCTTATGACGGCCAGCGCTTCGTGCTCGGTGTCGAGGGTCACCACGCGACCGGCCACATCACGACCCTCGAGGCCGAGCGGCTTCGCCAGAGCGCGTCCCAGCAACAGCAGTAGCGGCGCGGCGGGCGGATGATCATGCCCGCGATCGCTATGCCAGCGGGCGGACACGTCAGCGGCTGCTATGCGAGCGGCCGTCATGCCGTTGTCATTGTCGGGCGTCACATAGCTCCCCTTTGACATCCGCTGCCCCGCGCGGCGCGGAATCGCCGGCGCCGTTGAGCCTGCCGGCGATTTACCGCACGCTGGCGGCCATCGCCGGGAGGGAGCCGAAATGCGCTTCATCGAGACGTTCGAGTTCTGGTCCTTCCTCGATTCGGTGATGAGCGTCACGACGGCGTTCGTGCTCGGCACGCTGATCGGCGCGGAGCGGCAATATCGCCAGCGCGTGGCCGGCCTGCGCACCAACGTGCTGGTGGCGGTCGGCGCTGCGGCCTTCGTCGATCTCTCCATGCGGCTCACCGGCAACGACGGTGCAGTGCGGGTAATCTCCTATGTCGTGTCCGGCGTCGGCTTTCTCGGCGCCGGTGCGATCATGAAGGAGGGCGCGAACGTCCGTGGCCTCAACACGGCTGCGACGCTCTGGGGGGCCGCGGCGGTCGGCGCCTGTGCAGGCGCGGACATGCTGGCCGAAGCGGTGATGGTCACTCTGTTCGTGCTGGCCGGGAACACGCTGCTAAGGCCGCTCGTCAACGTCATCAACAGCGCGCCGCTCGACACCCGGACATCCGAGGCGACCTACGCCATCCGCGTGACGGTCGCCGACGATGCCGCGCCGGCCGTACGCGACAGGCTGACCCGGCGGCTGGCCGACGCGAAGTTCCCCGTGGGCGACATCGAGACGGAGGAGGTTTCGGACACTGCGGTCGACCTCGTGGCGACGCTGGTGGCGACGTCCGTCGATCGGCCCGCCCTCGAAGCCGTCGTCGCCGCCATCCGTCGCGAACCCGACGTGCTTCATGTCTCGTGGGAACTGAGCACCGGCGGCGTCGAGTAACGCCCAGGGCCGGGTGCGGGCTTTAAGCCCGCTTCGTCCGTCAGGTAGATCAGTAGGCGGCGGGGAACGCCATTCCCCGTCGAACGGTACCGCCTGCCGCTCGGCCAAAAAAAATGCCGGACCTGACGGCCCGGCACAGTCGTCACATCCGAAGATGCGACACCTTCCAGAGGGGAACAGCCGGCGATCCACGGGAGGCGAACGGGAGGGAACGCCTCGGATCAACCGACTGACGATTTTTTCTCATATTCAAGCTGCCCAAACAACCGACAGCATCGCAGTCCAGATATGCGATATCTGCACCCCAAATGGGCAATTGCCACCCTTGATGTCATGACAACGACACAGCGGCGGCCCTCCCGCTTGCCCCCGGCGATAAAACGATTCCTCCACAGGCCGCAAAAAATCGCGATGCGTTGAAATCGCCGAAAATGTGACTCTGAATTGCCGTCTGCTGGCGCCTTCGCGCAAGATCTGTAAAAGCGCCGGCAAGCCTGCCTACGAAAAGGGCGCTTCTGACCGGATGATCAAAAACGCCCTCATATCAGGCAGAAGTCGATGCCGGAGTTCGCGGACGAGCCCGCGTTCCGTGAACCGGGTTCAACGGCCGAGCGCGGCAGCCTCGGCCGACAGGGCCGTGATCGCTGCCCAGTCGCCGGCGGCGACGAGTTCCTTCGGCGCCATCCAGGAACCGCCGACGCAGATGATGTTCTTCAGCTTGAGATAGGCCTTCGCCTTCTCGGGCGTTACGCCGCCGGTCGGGCAGAATCGGACCGCCGGCAGCGGCGAGGAGAGGGAGCCGAGATAAGCCGCGCCGCCGGAGGGCTCGGCCGGGAAGAACTTCTGAAACACGTAACCGCGCTCCAGCAGCATCATCGATTCGGAAGGCGTGCCCGAGCCCGGCAGCAACGGCGTCGCGGCACTATCGGCCGCGTCGAGCAGACGTGCCGTCGCGCCGGGCGACACGGCGAACTTGGCGCCGATGGCGTCGCACTGTTCGAGCTGCGCCGCCGTCAGCACCGTGCCGATGCCGACCTCCGCGCCTTCGACTTCGGCAGCGATGAGACGCGCCGCCTCCAGCGCCACCGGCGTGCGCAGCGTGATCTCGAGGGCCTTGAGGCCGCCCGCGACCAGGGCGCGGGCCAGCGGCACGGCGGTCTTGAGATCCTCGATGATCATCACCGGCACAACGGGCGCAAGCTTCAGGATCGGCTCTAGCCCGGCATTGGTCTTCGGCGCGGCGGTGGCAGGGGACGAAACGTTCATGCGGCAATTCCCGAGAAGATGGTGGCGCCCTTGTCGGCCGCGCCGACCGACGCACGCAGCGGTGCGAACAGCTCGCGCCCGACGCCGAACGCCGAGGTGGAAAGATCGGCGACCGCCGGCAGGCGCTGCGCCCAGATATGATCCTCGACGAGGATTTCGAGTCGGCCGGTGACGGCGTCGAGCCGGATGATGTCGCCGTCCTGGATCTTGGCAATCGGGCCGCCGTCGACGGCTTCCGGCGTGACGTGGATCGCCGCCGGAACCTTTCCGGACGCACCGGACATGCGACCGTCGGTGACGAGCGCCACGCGCTGACCCCGGTCCTGCAGCACGCCGAGCGGCGGCATCAGCTTGTGCAGCTCGGGCATACCATTCGCCTTCGGACCCTGGAAGCGCACGACGGCGATGAAGTCGCCGGTGAGCGAGCCCGCGCGGAACGCCTGCTGCAACTCTTCCTGACTGTGGAACACGCGCGCCGGCGCCTCGATGACGTGGCGTTCGTGCGCCACGGCCGAGGTCTTGATCACGGCGTGGCCGAGCGGTCCCTTCAGCACCTTGAGGCCGCCGGTCGGCTGGAACGCCTCGCCGACGCCGCGCAGGATGGTGCTGT
>JAEZMP010000485.1 GCA_023442215.1 Pseudomonadota bacterium | reverse complement strand
CACAGGCTCTTCAGGCCCATTCGTTCACCGGTCGCAAGCGGATCCGCAAGTTCTTCGGAAAAATCCGCGAAGTCGCCGAGATGCCGAACCTGATCGAGGTTCAGAAGGCGTCTTACGACCAGTTCCTTCTGGTCGACGAACCCGAAGGCGGCCGTCCGGACGAAGGCCTGCAGTCGGTCTTCAAGTCGGTGTTCCCGATTTCCGACTTCGCCGGCACGTCTCTCCTGGAGTTCGTGCGCTACGAATTCGAGCCGCCGAAATACGATGTCGACGAGTGCCGGCAGCGGGGCATGACCTATGCCGCGCCGCTGAAGGTGACGCTGCGCCTCATCGTGTTCGACGTGGACGAGGACACCGGCGCCAAGTCCGTCAAGGACATCAAGGAGCAGGACGTCTACATGGGCGACATGCCGCTCATGACGGACAACGGCACCTTCATCGTCAACGGCACCGAGCGCGTCATCGTCTCGCAGATGCACCGCTCCCCGGGCGTGTTCTTCGACCACGACCGCGGTAAGACCCATTCCTCGGGCAAGCTCCTGTTCGCCGGCCGCATCATTCCCTATCGCGGCTCGTGGCTCGACATCGAGTTCGACGCCAAGGACATCGTGCACGCCCGTATCGACCGCCGCCGCAAGATCCCGGTGTCGTCGCTGCTGATGGCGCTTGGCCTCGACGCCGAGGAGATCCTCAACACGTTCTACAAGCGCGTCGTCTACACCCGTGACGGCGACGGCTGGCGCATGCCTTACGATGCCCAGCGCATGCGCGGCATGAAGGCGCCGATCGACCTCGTCGACGCCGACACCGGCGAACTCGTGATCGAGATGGGCCGCAAGCTCACCGCGCGCGCCGCCCGCCAGCTCGCCGAGAAGGGCCTGAAGGCCCTGAAGATCACCGACGAGCAGCTCTACGGGCAGTATCTCGCCGAGGACCTGGTCAACCCGTCCACGGGCGAGATCTATGCCGAGGCCGGCGACGAGATTTCCGAGAAGATGCTGGCCGGTCTGATCGGCGAGGGCTTCGACGAGATCCCGGTGCTCGACATCGACCACATCAATGTCGGCGCCTACATCCGCAACACGCTGGCCGTCGACAAGAACGAAAGCCGCGAGGAAGCGCTGTTCGACATCTACCGGGTGATGCGCCCGGGCGAGCCGCCGACCATCGACACCGCCGAGGCGATGTTCCACTCGCTGTTCTTCGATTCCGAGCGCTACGACCTTTCCGCGGTCGGCCGCGTGAAGATGAACATGCGCCTCGACCTCGATTGCCCGGACAATATCCGCGTGCTGCGCCGCGAGGACGTGATCGCCGTGATCCGCACGCTCGTCGACCTGCGCGACGGCCGCGGCGAGATCGACGACATCGACAATCTCGGCAACCGCCGTGTCCGCTCGGTCGGCGAACTGATGGAGAATCAGTATCGTGTCGGCCTCCTGCGCATGGAGCGCGCGATCAAGGAGCGCATGTCGTCGGTCGAGATCGACACGGTGATGCCGCAGGACCTGATCAACGCCAAGCCGGCGGCCGCGGCCGTGCGCGAGTTCTTCGGATCCTCGCAGCTGTCGCAGTTCATGGATCAGAACAACCCGCTGTCGGAAGTCACCCACAAGCGCCGCCTCTCGGCGCTTGGCCCGGGCGGCCTGACGCGCGAGCGCGCCGGCTTCGAAGTGCGCGACGTGCATCCGACGCACTATGGCCGCATCTGCCCGATCGAGACGCCGGAAGGCCCGAACATCGGCCTGATCAATTCGCTCGCCACCTTCGCGCGGGTGAACAAGTACGGCTTCATCGAGGCGCCCTACCGCAAGGTAGTCGACGGCGCGGTGACGAGCGAGGTCATCTATCTGTCGGCGATGGAGGAGTCCAAGTATCACGTCGCCCAGGCGAACGTGGAACTCGACGCCGCCGGCCGCCTGACGGAAGACCTGGTGATCTGCCGCCACGCCGGCGACGTCATGATGGTCTCGCCCGATCGCGTCGACTACATGGACGTGTCGCCGAAGCAGCTCGTGTCGGTCGCCGCGGCGCTGATCCCGTTCCTTGAGAACGACGACGCCAACCGCGCGCTGATGGGCTCGAACATGCAGCGTCAGGCCGTGCCGCTGGTGCGCGCCGAGGCGCCGTTCGTCGGCACCGGCATGGAAGCGGTCGTCGCGCGGGATTCCGGCGCGGCCATCGCGGCCCGTCGTGGCGGCGTGATCGATCAGGTGGACGCCACCCGTATCGTCATCCGCGCGACCGAGGATCTGGAGACGGCCCGTTCGGGCGTCGACATCTACCGGCTGCAGAAGTTCCAGCGCTCGAACCAGAACACCTGCATCAACCAGCGTCCGCTGGTGCGGGTGGGCGACGTGGTGCGCAAGGGCGACATCATCGCCGACGGTCCGTCGACCGATCTCGGCGATCTGGCGCTCGGCCGCAACGTGCTCGTCGCGTTCATGCCGTGGAACGGCTACAACTTCGAGGACTCGATCCTTCTCTCCGAGCGGATCGTGTCGGACGACGTGTTCACGTCGATCCACATCGAAGAGTTCGAGGTGATGGCCCGCGACACCAAGCTCGGGCCTGAGGAAATCACGCGCGACATTCCGAACGTGTCGGAAGAGGCGCTGAAGAACCTCGACGAAGCCGGCATCACCTATATCGGCGCCGAAGTGCAGGCGGGCGACATCCTCGTCGGCAAGATCACGCCGAAGGGCGAAAGCCCGATGACGCCGGAAGAGAAGCTTCTGCGCGCCATCTTCGGCGAGAAGGCCTCCGACGTCCGCGACACCTCGCTGCGCGTGCCCCCGGGCGTGCAGGGCACGGTCGTCGAGGTGCGTGTGTTCAACCGCCACGGCGTCGAGAAGGACGAGCGCGCCATGGCGATCGAGCGCGAGGAGATCGAGCGCCTCGCCAAGGACCGCGACGACGAGCAGGCGATCCTGGACCGCAACGTCTACGGCCGTCTGGCCGAGATGCTGGACGGCAAGGTCGCGGTGGCCGGCCCGAAGGGCTTCAAGAAGGACACCGAGATCAACCGCGGTGCGCTGATCGAGGTCTCCCGGTCGCAGTGGTGGCAGTTCGCCGTCGCCGACGATCATCTGATGACCCAGATCGAGGGCCTGCGCGCCTCCTACGACGAGAGCCGCAAGCGCCTGGAGCAGCGCTTCATCGACAAGGTGGAGAAGCTGCAGCGCGGCGACGAGCTGCCTCCCGGCGTGATGAAGATGGTCAAGGTCTTCATCGCCGTGAAGCGCAAGATCCAGCCGGGCGACAAGATGGCCGGCCGTCACGGCAACAAGGGCGTCGTGTCGAAGATCGTGCCGTGCGAGGACATGCCGTTCCTCGAGGACGGCACCCACGTCGACATCGTGCTGAACCCGCTCGGCGTGCCGAGCCGCATGAATGTCGGCCAGATCCTCGAGACGCATCTCGGCTGGGCCTGCGCCGGCATGGGCAGGCAGATCGGTGAACTCGTCGACGCCTACCGCAAGTCGGGTGACGTGGCGCCGCTGAAGTCGACGCTGGTCGAGGTGTTCGACGACGGCCGCGAGCCGATCGCCGAGTACGACACCGACTCGCTGGTCTCGCTCGGCGAGCACCTGCGCAAGGGTGTGCCGATCGCGACGCCGGTGTTCGACGGCGCTCACGAGCCGGACATCGTCGAGATGCTGGAGCGTGCGGGCCTGCACCGCTCCGGTCAGTCGCGGCTGTTCGACGGACGCACCGGCGAGCAGTTCGACCGCCCGGTGACGGTCGGCTACATCTACATGCTGAAGCTGCACCACCTGGTCGACGAGAAGATCCATGCTCGTTCGATCGGCCCGTACTCGCTCGTGACCCAGCAGCCGCTGGGCGGCAAGGCGCAGTTCGGCGGCCAGCGCTTCGGCGAAATGGAGGTGTGGGCGCTCGAGGCGTATGGCGCGGCCTACACGCTGCAGGAGATGCTGACGGTGAAGTCGGACGACGTGGCCGGCCGCACCAAGGTCTACGAGGCGATCGTCCGCGGCGACGACACCTTCGAGGCCGGCATCCCCGAGTCGTTCAACGTGCTCGTCAAGGAAATGCGTTCGCTCGGCCTCAATGTCGAGCTGGTCGACGCCAAGCGTCAGGCCGGCAACTCCGAGGAAGATCAGGCCGACGCCGCGGAGTGATCCGCGGCTTCGCCGACCCGGTCGCGGCCTGAACCTGCCGCGACCGGCCGACCGAGACGACTGAAACTGGATTTGACGGCGATGCGACGGCCGGAGCTCATACGGAGCCCGCTTCGTCCTCGCCGATGCGAAGGAGAGAGCCGATGAACCAAGAGGTCATGAACCTGTTCAATCCGCAGGCTCCGGTGCAGACCTTCGATAACATCAAGATCGCTCTGGCCAGCCCGGAGAAGATCCTGTCGTGGTCCTACGGCGAGATCAAGAAGCCCGAGACGATCAACTACCGCACGTTCAAGCCGGAACGCGACGGCCTGTTCTGCGCGCGCATCTTCGGACCGATCAAGGACTATGAGTGCTTGTGCGGCAAGTACAAGCGCATGAAGTACAAGGGCGTGATCTGCGAGAAGTGCGGCGTCGAGGTGACGCTGTCGCGCGTCCGCCGCGAGCGGATGGGCCACATCGAGCTCGCCGCCCCCGTCGCGCACATCTGGTTCCTGAAGTCGCTCCCGAGCCGCATCGGCATGCTGCTCGACATGACGCTGAAGGACCTGGAGCGGATCCTCTATTTCGAGCACTACTGCGTTCTGGAGCCGGGCCTCACCCCGCTGAAGCTGCATCAGCTTCTGACGGAGGAGGAGTATCTGCGCGCCCAGGACGAATACGGCGACGATTCCTTCACCGCCATGATCGGCGCCGAGGCGATCCGCGAGATCCTGCGCAGCCTGAACCTGGAGCAGATCCGCGACCAGCTTCGCGTCGAGATCGCCGAGTCGACCTCGGATCTGAAGCCGAAGAAGCTCGCCAAGCGGATGAAGCTCATCGAGGCGTTCATGGACTCGGGCAACAAGCCCGAGTGGATGATCATGACCGTGATCCCGGTCATGCCGCCCGATCTGCGTCCGCTGGTGCCGCTCGACGGCGGCCGGTTCGCGACGTCGGACCTGAACGACCTCTACCGCCGCGTCATCAACCGCAACAACCGCCTGAAGCGGCTGATCGAGCTGCGCGCGCCGGACATCATCATCCGCAACGAGAAGCGCATGCTTCAGGAAGCGGTCGATGCTCTGTTCGACAACGGCCGCCGCGGCCGCGTCATCACGGGTGCCAACAAGCGCCCGCTGAAGTCGCTCAGCGACATGCTGAAGGGCAAGCAGGGCCGGTTCCGCCAGAACCTGCTCGGCAAGCGCGTCGACTATTCCGGCCGCTCGGTGATCGTGGTGGGTCCGGAGCTGAAGCTGCACCAGTGCGGCCTGCCGAAGAAGATGGCGCTCGAGCTGTTCAAGCCGTTCATCTATTCGCGGCTTGACGCCAAGGGCTATTCGTCGACGGTGAAGCAGGCCAAGAAGCTCGTCGAGAAGGAGAAGCCGGAAGTCTGGGATATCCTGGACGAGGTGATCCGCGAGCATCCGGTGATGCTGAACCGCGCGCCGACGCTGCACCGTCTGGGCATTCAGGCGTTCGAGCCGACGCTGATCGAGGGCAAGGCCATCCAGCTCCATCCGCTGGTGTGCTCGGCCTTCAACGCGGACTTCGACGGCGACCAGATGGCGGTGCACGTGCCGCTGTCGCTGGAAGCCCAGCTCGAAGCCCGCGTGCTGATGATGTCGACCAACAACATCCTGCACCCGGCGAACGGCGCGCCGATCATCGTGCCGTCGCAGGACATCGTGCTCGGCCTCTATTATCTGTCCATCATGGCGGAGAAGGAGCCCGGCGAAGGGTCGGCGTTCAGCAATCTCGGCGAACTGCAGCACGCGCTCGAGTCCAAGGCGATCACGCTGCACACCAAGATCCGCGGCCGCTTCAAGACCGTGGACGCCGACGGCAACCCGGTCTCGAAGATCTACGAGACGACTCCGGGCCGCATGATGATCGGCGATCTCCTGCCGCGTCATCACGGCGTGCCGTTCGACGTCTGCAACCAGCTCATGACCAAGAAGCAGATCTCGGCCATGATCGACACGGTCTACCGTGCCTGCGGGCAGAAGGAGACGGTGATCTTCTGCGACCGCATCATGTCGCTCGGGTTCTCCAACGCGTTCAAGGCCGGCATCTCGTTCGGCAAGGACGACATGGTGATCCCGGACACCAAGGAGCGGCTCGTCGAGGAAACCCGCCAGCTCGCCAAGGAATACGAGCAGCAGTACTCCGACGGCCTGATCACTCAGGGCGAGAAGTACAACAAGGTCGTCGACGCCTGGGCGAAGTGCACGGATCGCGTCGCCGACGAGATGATGAAGCGCATTTCGGCCGTCCAGATGGACGACAACGGCCGGCACAAGCACATCAACTCGATCTACATGATGAGCCACTCCGGTGCCCGCGGTTCGCCGGCGCAGATGAAGCAGCTCGCCGGCATGCGCGGCCTGATGGCCAAGCCGGACGGCTCGATCATCGAGACGCCGATCATCGCGAACTTCAAGGAAGGCCTGTCGGTGATGGAGTACTTCAACTCCACCCACGGCGCCCGCAAGGGTCTGGCCGACACCGCGCTGAAGACCGCGAACTCGGGCTACCTGACCCGCCGTCTCGTCGACGTGGCGCAGGACTCGATCGTCACCGAGTACGATTGCGGCTCGACCGGCGGCATCAAGATGACGGCCGTCGTCGACGCCGGCACCGTGGTCGCCTCGCTCGGCATGCGCATTCTCGGCCGCACCGCGGCGGAGAACATCACCGACCCGGCGACGGGCACGGTGCTGGTGCCGGTCGGCAAGCTCATCGACGAGAAGGACGTTGAGCGCGTCGAGAAGGCCAGCGTGCAGTCCGCGCGCATCCGCTCGGTGCTGACCTGCGAGTCCAAGGCCGGCGTCTGCGGCGCCTGCTACGGTCGCGACCTCGCCCGCGGCACGCCGGTCAATCTCGGTGAAGCGGTCGGCGTCATCGCGGCGCAGTCCATCGGCGAGCCGGGCACCCAGCTCACCATGCGCACGTTCCACATCGGCGGCACGGCGCAGGTGGTCGACTCGTCCTTCATCGAATCCTCGTTCGAGGGCACGGTGAAGATCCGCAACCGCAACGTCGTTCGCGACAGCGAGGGCAAGCTCATCGTCATGGGCCGCAACCTCGCGGTGGTCGTGCTCGACAAGGACGGCACCGAGCGCGCGGTCAACCGCATCACCTACGGCGCGCGCCTGCACGTCGACGACGGTGACGTGGTGAAGCGCGGCCAGCGTATCGCCGAGTGGGACCCCTATACCCGCCCGGTGATCACCGAGGTCGACGGCATCGCCGGCTACGAGGATCTGGTGGAAGGCGCCTCCGTGACGGAGTCCGCCGACGAAGCCACCGGCATCACCAAGCGCGTCGTGATCGACTGGCGCTCCAACACCCGTGCGCAGGATCTGAAGCCTGCGGTCGTGGTGAAGGGCGCCGACGGCAAGCCGCTGAAGCTGTCCAAGGGCGGCGAGGCGCGCTACCTGCTGGCGGTCGACGCGATTCTCTCGGTCGAGCCGGGCTCGACGGTGCGTGCGGGTGACGTTCTCGCCCGTATCCCGCTCGAGAGCGCCAAGACCCGCGACATCACCGGCGGTCTGCCGCGGGTGGCGGAGCTGTTCGAGGCGCGGCGGCCGAAGGACCACGCGATCATCGCGGAAGTCGACGGCACCGTGCGGTTCGGCAAGGACTACAAGAACAAGCGCCGCGTCATCATCGAGCCGCACGACGGTTCGCTGGAGCCGGTGGAGTACCTGATCCCGAAGGGCAAGCACATCCACCTGCAGGATGGCGACACCATCGAGAAGGGCGACTTCATCCTCGACGGCAACCCGGCGCCGCACGACATTCTGGCCATTCGTGGCGTGGAGGCGCTGGCCGCCTACCTCGTCAACGAAATCCAGGAGGTCTACCGGCTCCAGGGCGTGCAGATCAACGACAAGCACATCGAGGTGATCGTTCGCCAGATGCTGCAGAAGGTCGAGATCTCCGACGCGGGCGAGACCGAGCTGTTCCCCGGCGAGCAGGTGGACCGGATCGATCTCGACGTGCTGAACGAGAAGGCGAAGGCGGAAGGCAAGAAGCCGGCTTCGGGTGCCCCGGTGCTGCTCGGCATCACCAAGGCGAGCCTGCAGACCCGGTCGTTCTTCTCGGCCGCGTCGTTCCAGGAAACGACCCGCGTGCTGACCGAGGCGGCCGTCAACGGCAAGACCGATCCGCTCGAGGGCCTGAAGGAGAACGTCATCGTCGGCCGCCTGATCCCGGCCGGCACCGGCGCCACGATCGCGCGGCTTCGCGAGATCGCCGGCCGCCGCGACGAGCTCATCATCGAAGAGCGTCGTCGCTCGGGCAATGTCGGCGCCGCCGACCAGGTGCTCGGCAACCCGGCGCTGGTCGATCTGTCGAGCAATCCCGCGGAGTGATCCCGCGACGGCGGGGAGGAGCGATCCTCCCCGCCAGGATCAGGTAGGTCGAGGCGAGGATCGCCGAGGCGATGATCGGTCGGCTGGAATCGGAACGGGCCGCCTTCTTGCGAGGGCGGCCCGTTTCCTTTTGCAGCGTCGAATGTCCCGGGAGGGCGACGCAGGGGGCCCCGCGGGCGCCTTGGGAG
>JAEZMP010000437.1 GCA_023442215.1 Pseudomonadota bacterium | reverse complement strand
CCGTGCAGGCCCTCGCCGCCATGGCGGCGCTGCGCGACGCGATGCCGGCGCGCCTCATCGTCGCCGGCTACAGCGTCGGCGAGGTTGCTGCCTGGGGCGTCGCCGGTGTCGTGAATGCCGACATCATCCTCGATCTCGTCGCGCGCCGCGCCGAGGCGATGGATGCCGCGTCGCCGGCGGGCGACGGCCTTCTGTTCGTGCGCGGCCTCTCCCGTGCGCTGATCGACGGCCTCTGCGCCCGGTTCGGAACGGCGGTCGCCATCGTCAATCCCGGCGACGCCTTCGTCATCGGCGGCGCACGGGCCTCGCTCGAAGCCCTGGCCGGGGAGGCGAGGGGGCTCAATGCCGCCCGTGTCGTCGACGTGCCGGTGGAGGTCGCCTCCCACACGGCGCGTCTGGCGGCCGCGTCCGTGCGGTTCCGCGCCGATCTCGATGCGGTTCCGGTGCGCCGTCTCCCCATGGCCGGCATCCGGCTCCTGAGCGGCGTCGACGGCGCCGCCGTGGTCGATGCCCGCTCAGGGCTGGACAAGCTCGCCGCCCAGATATCGCAGACGGTGCAATGGGATGCCTGCCTTGAGGCCTGCGTCGAGGCGGGAGCGACGGCCTTTCTCGAACTCGGCCCGGGCCCTGCCCTCAAGGAGATGGCGGCGGGCGCCTTTCCCGAGATTCCGGCGCGATGCCTGGACGATTTCCGCACCATCGACGGCGCGCGGGCATGGCTCGACCGGCTGCGTTCGGATGCCGGCGAACCCTAGGGAATCGAACGGCGGTGCGCGTCCGCATCCGCTCGCCGTTGCGATGCACTCTCCCCGACTCAGGCCCCCATTGCTATTGTCCTGTTGATATCGGGGAGCGGTCCGCGCGGGTGAGTACGGTTGCTTCCCTCGCCACTCCAAAGCGGTTAACCAAGGTGTCCGCCGTCGGCACCGCACCGACCATTCGGGTTCCGGCGAAGATACCCGGCGACCGGGGAGGGCAGCGGTTCGGACCCGACCGCACAGCGGCGCGCTTTCAGACCGCGCCACCGGAGAGCCGCATGGACGCCACCGCGCGCAAGATCGAAACGGCCGGGCCGCTCGCCCGCATGGCGCCGCACAACGTGGAACTCGAGCGCCAGTTGCTCGGCGCCATCCTCGTCAACAACGAGACCTTCTACCGCGTCTCCGACTTCCTCGAGGCGACGCACTTCTTCGTCGACGCCCACCGCCGAGTCTACGAGAAGATCTCGCAGCTGATCCGGGCGGGCAAGACCGCCTCGCCGATCACGCTGAAAACCTTTTTCGGCGCCGACGAGCAGATCGCCGACATCTCGGTCACGCAATACCTGCTGCGCCTTGCCGCCGACGCGACCACGGTGATCAACGCCGAGGATCACGGCCGGCTGATCTTCGACCTCGCGCTGCGCCGCTCGCTGATCCACATCGGCGAGGACATGGTGAATGTCGCCTTCGATTCGCCGATCGACACGCCGCCGAAGAGCCAGATCGAGGACGCCGAGCGCCGGCTCTACGAACTCGCCGAGACCGGGCGCTACGAGGGCGGCTTCCAGACCTTCTCCGAGGCGCTGACGACCGCTGTCGACATGGCCGCCGCCGCCTATGAGCGCGCGGGCGGGCTTTCCGGCCTCGCGACCGGCCTGAGCGACCTCGACCGCAGCATGGGCGGCCTGCAGCGCTCGGATCTCATCATCCTTGCCGGCCGTCCCGGCATGGGCAAGACCTCGCTCGCCACCAACATCGCGTACAACGTCGCCCGCAACTACAAGGCCACGGCGCTGCAGGACGGCACGGTCAAGGCGGAGGACGGCGGCATCGTCGGCTTCTTCTCGCTCGAAATGTCGGCCGAGCAGCTGGCGACGCGCCTTCTCGCCGAACAGTCCGGCGTGCCGTCCTCGCTGATCCGCCGCGGTTCGATCGATGCCGAGCAGTTCGAGCGGCTGGCCGCGACCGCCCAGGAAATCCAGACGCTGCCGCTCTATATCGATCAGACTGGCGGCCTTTCCATCGGCCAGCTCGCCGCCCGCGCGCGACGGCTGAAGCGTCAGCGCGGCCTCGACCTGCTGGTGGTCGACTATCTCCAGCTGCTCCAGGGCTCCGCCAAGCGCTCCGAAAGCCGCGTGCAGGAGATCACCGAGATCACCACCGGCCTCAAGGCGCTTGCCAAGGAACTCGCCGTGCCGGTGCTGGCCCTCTCCCAGCTGTCGCGCCAGGTGGAATCGCGCGACGACAAGCGGCCGCAGCTCTCGGACCTGCGCGAATCCGGCTCCATCGAGCAGGACGCCGACGTCGTCATGTTCGTGTTCCGCGAGGAATATTATCTCAAGAACAAGAAGCCGAAGGAGGGCTCCGAGGAGTTCTTCACGTGGCAGAACGAGATGGAGACCGTGGCCGGCGTCGCAGAAGTGATCATCGGCAAGCAGCGACACGGCCCCACGGGCACGGTGCTGCTGCAATTCGATGCCGAAGTGACCCGATTCTCGAATCTCGCGCGCGAAGTTTCGCTGCCCGACAGACTGGAATGAGAGCGGATGACCGCGCCCGATAGCCGAGAGGCGACCGACGACGATAGGCAGCGCACGGAGGATTCCGACGCCGCCCGCACCCACGCCGAAAACATGGCCGCACTCTCCGGCGACATGCGCGCCTTCACCGGCGGGCGTCTCGTCATCGACCTCGATGCCCTGGTCGAGAACTGGCGCGACCTCGCCGAACAGGCCGCCCCGGCGGAGTGCTCCGCCGTCGTCAAGGGCGACGCCTACGGCATCGGCCTCGACGCGGCGGTGCGCGCACTGAGCGCGGCAGGCTGCCGCACGTTCTTCGTCGCGCTCGTGTCCGAAGGCCTCGCGGCCCGGTCCGCATCGCCGGACGCTGACATCTTCGTTCTGAACGGTCTGCCGGCCGGTGCCGCGCCCGTGTTCGCGGCGGCGCGGCTGAGCCCGGTGCTCGGCTCGCAGGCGGAAATCGCCGAATGGGTCGATTACCGCCGCAGCCGCGGCGGCGACACGCCGCCTGCGGCGCTGCATATCGACACCGGCATGAACCGCCTCGGCATCTCGCTGGGTGAAGTCGCGGCGCTCGCGGCGAACGGCACGCTGCCGGGTCGGGCGGGCATCGAACTCGTTATCAGCCATCTCGCCTGCGCCGACGTACCCGATCACCCGATGAACCGCAGCCAGCTGAAGAGCTTCCGCGCTGCGCGGGCGCTTCTTCCGGGTGTGCGGGTTTCCCTCGCCAACTCGGCGGCGACGCTGACGGATCGCGGCTATCATTTCGACCTGGTGCGGCCGGGTATCGCGCTCTATGGCGGTGGTGCGCTCGCAGGCTACGAGAACCCGATGCGGCCGGTCGTCACCCTCGAGGCGCGCATCGTTCAGATGCGGTCGGTCAAGGCCGGCGAGACGGTCGGCTACGGCGCCGCGGAGACCACCACCCGCGATGCCCGCATCGCCATCGTCTCGGTCGGCTATGCGGATGGCTTTCCGCGCTCGGCCGGCGGGCGCGACGGCGACCCGGGCGCGCTCGGCTCGCTCGGCGGCATCGCCGTGCCGCTGTTCGGCCGCGTCTCGATGGACCTGATGGCCTTCGACGTCACCGACGTGCCGTCGGAATTCACTCGGCGCGGCAGCCATATCGAGCTGTTCGGCCACCACGCCTCCCTCGATGCCGTGGCGGCGCGCGCGGGCACCATTCCCTACGAGATCCTCACCCATCTCGGCCGCCGCTACGCCCGCCGCTATATCGGCGCCGGGCGGCCGCGCTGAACGTCGCAAGCAGAAGGTCCGCCGCGTCGATGGCCAAATCCCGAACACAGTTCGTCTGCCAGTCCTGCGGGGCGGTCACGAATCGATGGTCGGGCAAGTGCGACGCCTGCGGCGCGTGGAACACCATCGTCGAGGAGGCCGACGACGGCGTGCTCGCCGGGCCGAAGGCCTCGCCGCGCAAGGGCCGCAACATCGCGCTCGCCTCGCTGTCCGGCAGCGAGCCGCAGGCGCCGCGCATCGAGAGCGGCATCGCCGAACTCGACCGCGTGACGGGCGGCGGCTTCGTGCGCGGGTCCGCCATCCTGATCGGCGGCGATCCCGGCATCGGCAAGTCGACGCTGTTGCTCCAGACCGCCGCCGCGCTCGCGAGGGGCGGCGAAAAGGTGGTCTATGTCTCGGGCGAGGAGGCGACCGCGCAGGTGCGGCTGCGCGCCGAACGCCTGGGCCTTGCCGGCGCCCCCGTCGCGCTCGCGGCCGAGACGAGCGTCGAGGATATCCTCGCCACGCTCGCGGGCGAGAAGCCGGCGCTGGTGGTGATCGATTCCATCCAGACGCTCTGGACCGCGGCGGCAGAATCGGCGCCGGGGACGGTTACGCAGGTGCGCGCCTGCGCCCATGCGATGATCCGCTACGCCAAGCAGAGCGGCGCCACGGTCGTGCTGGTCGGCCATGTCACCAAGGACGGCCAGATCGCCGGCCCGCGCGTCGTGGAGCACATGGTCGATGCGGTGATGAGCTTCGAGGGCGACGGCTCCGGCCCGTTCCGGGTGCTGCGCACCACCAAGAACCGATTCGGGCCGACCGACGAGATCGGCGTGTTCGAGATGACCGGCCTCGGCCTGCGCGAGGTGCCGAACCCGTCTGAGCTGTTCCTCGGTGACCGCGACCAGTCGAGCCCCGGCACGGTGGTGTTCGCCGGGATGGAAGGCACCCGCCCGCTGCTGGTCGAAATCCAGGCGCTGGTCGCGCCGTCTCCGCTTTCCATGCCACGGCGCACCACCTTCGGCTGGGACGGCAACCGCCTGGCGATGATTCTCGCCGTGCTGGAGGCACGCTGCGGCGTCCGGTTCGGCTCGAACGACGTTTACCTCAATGTTGCCGGTGGGTTGCGCAT
>JAEZMP010000391.1 GCA_023442215.1 Pseudomonadota bacterium | reverse complement strand
TCAGCAGGAACTGCGCCGCCACCGGCAGGTTCGGCAGGTTCGTGAGATGGGCCCCTGCGGCGGCGGCCGCGACCCCGCATGCCCCGAACACGCCGCCGACGGCCGCGAGAACGGCTTGCATCTTCATGGCTTTTCCATCCTGAAACTAAGAAGTAGTATCTGATCGTGGGTGCGCGCTATGGTATATTTGTATTCATAAGTTGTATGTCTGGCGTGCTGCTCGTGAATTGAGGTCATGCATTGCTAAGATCGGTAATTCGTTCGTGGAGCGGCCACAATGGCAACAAATACCGGAAATGGATCCCGAAAGGGTTCGGTTAAAAACAGGACGCAATTTAAGGCGCCGAATGGGAATTACGTAAAGCGTGATCGGTCCGACGGAAGGATAATCGATCAGAAATCCGATGGGTCCCCTTTTAAAGGAGTTGCAAAAGAAAAGGATGGGCGGCGGAAATAATTTATTCTGCGATCTTTATCTGGCTAGGCAGCCTTCCGGGGCAGGCTATTCTACTTAAATTATACTAGGTCGCGGTGCGCTCGCGCAGGCGGCGGATCTTGTCGGCGAGCGTCGCTGCGGCGCTGACGCCGCCGGGCTGCGCCGGGCCGTCGGCGAGGAGGGCATCGATGCGCCCGCCGCGACCTTCGATGGTGGCCGTCACCGCGGCGACTTCCGCCGCGAGATCCGACAGGCGCTCGCGCAGGAGCGCGGCCTCGACCTCTTCGATGGTGGCCGGCACGGGTGGTTCAGCGGCCGGCGGCAGGGCCTCGTCCGCCATCGGGGCTGCGGGCGGCAGGGCAATGGCCTCCGCGCCGTTGCCTTCGGGCTTCGGGGCCGGCGGCGCGAAGGCCTTCAGCTGGTCGAGTTCGGCATTCAACGCCGTCGCGCGGAAGCTCGCCGCAGCGGCATCGATCCGGCGCGAATCGGCGGTCTCTCGGGCCTCGGTGAGCGCACGTTCGACGCCCGCGAGGCGCTCTGCGAGCGCGCGCTGCTCTGCGGCTGCCGTCGCCGCGGATTGCCGCGCCGCCTCGAGTTCCGCCTGAAGCGCGGCGACCCGTCCGTCCGCGACGTCCGGAGAGACCTCCTGGACGGCCGGAGGGGCGTAGAGCGACGGTTCGATGCGGCCGCTCGACGGCGTCTGCGGCGGTTCCTTGCGCGCCGGCTGCTGCGCCGGCGGGGTGAAGCGCTGGTGCTGCAGGCGGGCGATCTCGATGCGGGCGATGCGCAGCTCTTCGGCGAGCCGCTCGGCGCGCACCTCGACCCGGCGAAGCTCGATGGCGAATTCGGCACGCAGCAGGTCGCGGTCGGGCCGTGTCGCGGCCGCGAGCTTGACCGGCCCACGGCGGCGGCGGGGCCGCCGCAGCACCGTCGCCAGCACGATCAGCGCCACGAGAACCGCGCCGACTGCGATCGCGGCTTGCGTCAGGTCGATTTCGCTCACCAGGCCGCCTCCCGATCGATCTCTCCGGCGAAGCCGGCGATCAAGGCAAGGTTGCATCGCCCGGCGCGGGACGGGACGAAGGCTGATGCCGTTCCCGTGAAGATCGCGCCGGCGAGGCAGGATAGAGGCGCGGCAACAGGCTTGCCAGACGCACGTCGTCCTACTCTCTGGATAAAACGGCCGCGAAGGGCAAGCCCCGGCGGTGCGGATTGCCCTCGCGCGCCCGTCATCGGGGCCGGATTCCCGCTCAGAACGGATTCCAGGTCGGCTCGGCGGTGAACTTCAGGTAGCCGAGATTGACGCCGAGGCGCGCGCCGATACCCGACTTGACGGGCACGATATAGGTCGGCTCCGCCGCCAGCACCGTCATGCCGAAGCCGCCCACCACGTATGCCGAACCGTTGACGCCGACGAAGCGCTGGAACAGCTGCTGCAGCGAGGGCAGGCGGTAGACCAGCATCATCACCCGTGCGCCGTCCCCGCCGACGTCGAAGCCGAGCGACGGTCCCTGCCAGTAGATGCGCTGGGGCGCCCCCTGCCGGCTGTAGATGTCGCCCTCGCCGTAGCGCAGCCCGCCGAAGAACGCGCCGGACCCCTCGCTGCCGAGGATATAGGCGTTCGGCTCGCCATATTGCGAGAACGCGCGCTCGACGACCGTCGCGAGCCCGCTCGAGATCTGGCCGAAGAACTTGTTGCCGGTCTGGATCATCTCCGTCGAGGAATAGGTCGGCGGCATCACCCCGCCGTTGCCTGCGGGTGGCGCGGCCGACACCGGCGGCGAGGGCACGCTGTTGAAGGTCGTCGGCGGGTTAGGGTTCGGCAAGGCGCCGCCGCTCTGGGCGCCCGGCTGGCTGTAGTCGGAGCCGCCGTAGTCCTGCGCGAACGCGGCGCCGCCAGCGAATGTCGACCCGGCGGCGAGGATGGCGATGGCGGTCAGGAGCCTGGCGAGAAAGGCGTTCATGGCCGGCAATATCCTTGGCTGCTGAAGCGGAACCAGATCGGGCGAGGTCATGCGATCGGCGGGAAGGGGCTTCAGGTGCTGGAGCATGGGGCTATTCCGGTCGTTCGGACCGGTGTGGTGCGGAGGGGACGGGCTCTCGATGGGGGCGGTTGTCCGGGAACGGCCCGGCGTGTATGGCTCGGCGACGGCCGCGCGGCACCGCCGACGGCAGCGTCCTTCGAATGCACCGGGAATTGCGACATGAGCCTCGACCTCGCCGCGCTGTTGTGCAGCCGCATCTGCCACGACGTCATCAGCCCCGTCGGCGCCATCACCAACGGCCTCGAAGTGCTCGATGAGGACGATTCGGGGGACATGCGCGAGGTGGCGATGGACCTGATCCGCAAGAGCGCGCGGCAGGCTTCGGCCCGCCTCCAGTTCGCGCGGCTGGCGTTCGGCTTCGCGGGTTCGGCGGGAGCATCCATCGATCTCGCCGACGCCGAGCGGCTGGCGAAGGGATATGTCGACAGCGACAAGACCAGCCTCGACTGGCGCATGCCCGCCGCCCTCGTCGCCAAGGACCGGGTCAAGCTGCTGCTGACGCTCATCGTGCTGGCCCTCCAGGCTATTCCGCGGGGCGGCTCGATCCGGGTGTGGTCGCCGGGCAGCGCCGAGATCGACGATCTGACGGTCGTCGCGACGGGCTCCCACGCGCGCATTCCGGCCGGCATCGAGGACCTGATCGCGGGCACCCAGACCGAACCGCTCGATGCCCATAGCGTGGTGCCGTATTATGTCGGCCTCCTGGCGCGCTCCGTGGGACTTGCGATCCGCATCTCCAGGGATGGCGACGTGGTCACCTTCGTCGCCTCGTCGCGCGCGGCCGCCTGAACGCGGCCCGGAAAAACGAAGCGCCCGACCGGCCAAGGAGCCGCGGGCGCTGGCCGGCTGGGAATGCGATGCAGGCCGGCCGAGGCGGCCCCGGCTGCGGGCCACTGGAGGCCGCCGGGCTGGGCGTTTGCGCCCGGCGCTCCCCTGCGGATGGACCGGAGCCGGCGCGTCACGCGAGCCGGGCGCGATGTACGGCCTTGGCGTGATGCGCGGGATTGCCGTCGACGCGACCACGCGGGCTGGCCCGCGGCGCCCTCAGGCGGTATCGCGGACCGGCTCGTCCTCGCCGTCGCGCAGAACGTAGCCGCGGCCCCAGACGGTCTCGATATAGTAGCGCCCGTTGGTCGCCGCCGTCAGCTTCTTGCGCAGCTTGCAGATGAAGACGTCGATGATCTTCAACTCGGGCTCGTCCATGCCGCCATAGAGATGGTTGAGGAACATCTCCTTGGTGAGCGTCGTGCCCTTGCGCAGCGAAAGGAGCTCCAGCATCTGGTACTCCTTGCCGGTGAGGTGCACGCGGCTGCCCCCGACCTCGACGGTCTTGGTGTCGAGATTCACGGTGAGCTCGCCGGTCTGGATCACCGACTGGGCATGGCCCTTGGAGCGGCGGACCACGGCGTGGATGCGCGCGATCAGCTCGTCCTTGTGGAAGGGCTTGGTCATGTAGGCGTCGGCGCCGAAGCCGAGACCGCGCACCTTGTCCTCGATGTTGCCGAGTCCCGAGAGAATCAGAATCGGGGTCTTGACCTTGGACAGGCGCAGAGCACGAAGAACCTCGTAACCGGACATATCCGGCAGGTTCAGATCGAGCAGAATGATGTCGTAATCGTAGAGCTTGCCGAGGTCGATGCCTTCCTCGCCAAGATCCGTCACATAGATGTTGAAGCGCTCGGACTTCAGCATCAGCTCGATGCTCTGCGCGATAGCGCTGTCGTCTTCAATCAGCAGTACGCGCATGCCAAATCCCTGTGTTCGCCGTGTCATTGGGCTTGGCGCAGCGACCTTAAGCTCAGGCCTCCGCGAAGGACTGCTGTTCGTCCCGACTCAACGTTAACTCAAAAGGGTTAACAGATTACGATTCCGGCTGGCAACGCCTTGACCACCTGAATTCACAGAAGAGCGGAACACAATGGAATCCAAAGCGGATTCCGAGCCGCTCCCGGTCGTCGTCGCTGCCGTCCGGTGTCGCGTGCTGACCCTCTCGGGAGATCGCCCGCCGAGCCCTTTCACCCAAACCTCGTTGGGCTGCATGGTTACCCAATCCGGTAAACGTTCAGTTACCCGGAAGGCGTCGATTGCACAGGAAACAATGCCGACGAACCCGCCAACCATTTGGCAATGAATCGCGAACCTTTTGGAAATGACTCCTCGCCTATCGTCAGCGGTGCGTGAGGAGTGAATTGCGATGAAACCGAGAGACAATCTCATCCGGGCAAAACAGTTCCAGCTCGAAGATGCGCGCCGTCGCCTCGCCCAGATCGAGGTGATGGTCGGCGAACTCATGCGCATGGCCGGCGAACTGGATCAGCAGATCGACGTGGAAGAGAAGAAGAGCGGGGTGACCGATCCCGAACACTTCGCTTACCCGACCTTCGCCCGGGCCGCGCGCCAGCGCCGCGACAACCTGCTCGCGTCCATCGACGGCCTCGCCGCCCAGCGGGCGCAGGCGGCCGATGCCGTCGCCGCGGCGGAAACCGATCTTGCCGCCGTGGTGCAGAAGGCCGAGCGCGCCGACGAGCGTCTGGTGACCGCACGCGTGTCGACCCTCGGCGGACGGGCGCCCGCCCGCGCGGCCGCGGCCCAGCTTTCCCGCTGATATCGTTGGTGAAACGTGCGCCCGACAAGGGTGCACGGAGGAAGACGGTGACGCGCGACGGAAGACCGTCCGGCCATCGGGATCTGACCCAGGTCAGCGCTCGGAAAGATCCCGGAAGTGGTCGAGCACGGTCACGCGCACTGCGGACGCGAGGCCGCCCGCTCCCCGTTCCCGGTCGATGGCGCTGACAAGCGCGGGAAGGCTCAGCCCCCGCGCAGCCGCCACCGCCTCGATGCCGCTCCAGAAGGCAGGCTCCAGCGCCAGGCTGGTGCGGTGGCCGTCGAGGGTGAGGGAGCGCTTTTCCATGACGTCGAACTGATCCGCACTGGCGGGTAATGGCGTGGAACGTCCCGTTGGGATCGATGGATCCGAACGGCACGGACAAGCGCGAGAATCCCGATCCCAAGCGCGCACATCCTGATCCGAAGCGACGCGCCTCCGCGCTCTCTGGATCGGACGATTCCATCCGGTCTGGAAGCACCCGAAGAACCGCCTCGGCAGCGCCCGTTCAGAATCCGCGCGTCGGTGCGACCCCGCGGGCCGGCGGGGAAGGGCGGTCAGGCGTCTTTCCCGTCGTCCCCGGGGCTCCGGGCGTCCGCGCCGAGGCGGTGCCCGTCGAGGTGCCGTGCGGCGTTCTCGGCTTCGGATCGGGCATGCGCCCGTTCCGCTCCGGTGCGTCCGAACAGGATGCGGTTCGCCTCCGCCGTGGCCTCGCGGTCGGCGCGGGCCTTGCGCTTTCGCACCAGTCGCAGATTGACGATGTCCGCCATCCGTGGGCCTCCGCAGGATCTGCTCCCGGGTTCCGGCGTCCGTGTTCCGCCGCGTTCAGGTCTTGCGGCGGAACGCGTCGAGCGACACCACCGCCGCACCCGCGTCGGGCGCAGCCTCGCCGTCGGCTGCCGGTGCGTTTCCGGCTTCCGCCGCGTCCGGCTTGTCTTCGCCCGATTGCTCGATGCCCGGTGCCGGCTTCACGTCGGCCTTGGCCGCGGGCTTGACCATCGACAGCGGCGCCGAGGCCTCCGCGTCTTCGGTGTCCTCGGCGGCTGCTTCCTCGTCGCGATGCGGGTCGAACTGCAGGCCGAACTGAACGGAGGGATCGAAGAAGCCCTTGATCGCGCGGAACGGCACGAACAGCTTCTCCGGCACGCCGCCGAACGACAGGCCGACCTCGAAGCCGTAATCGGAAACGGTCAGGCCCCAGAACTGATGCTGGAGCACGATGGTCATTTCCTCGGGATATTTCTGCTTCAGGCGGGAGGAAATGCGCACGCCCGGTGCCGAGGTGTCGAACGCGATGAAGAAGTGATGCTCGCCGGGCAGCCCGGCCTGAAGCACCTCGTTCAGCACCTTGCGCACCACGCTTCGCAGCGCGTCCTGCACCAGGACGTCGTATCGGATCAAATCCTCGGCCATCGCTCGTCGCTCTTCGGGCTGGTCGGTCGTCAGGCAGCCGCTGGTTCCGGAAGCAGCCGGGCGGTCTCGCTTCAGCGGGGCTCGGGAGCCATGCACCCAGGCTCCGTCATCCCCGAACCCGCTTTTCGCCCCCGTCGGGATCCGAGGGGATTCGCCGCCGGCGGTCGGCCGGGCAGCGGAACCGCCTCTCAGGCGCTCTGAGCCTGTCGTTCCGAACCGGGAAACCGGTGGGGAACGCCTTTTGGGTGGCCCTGCGGCCGAAATCGGCTGCGGAGAACCGCGGCGCACCAGGCGGTGCCGGCCGCGGCTCGTCCGCGAAATGAGTGAGGGCTTCTGTTGCCAGGTGCCCCCGAACCCCGCCTTACTGCGCTAACAGCAAGGGCTTAATTAGAGGTACCGCACCGCATCACGCGGCGAGGCGAGCCTCAGCATAGTTGTCATTGGCAACTATAGGTTTGGTCCGATAACGGCGGTACCATGCCGGGCGAAAGCACGACCTTTACACTCTCGTCGATCCTATTTCGCCCCCACCTCAACCCGCTTGTCTGAAGCGGGCTCAGGTGGAGGCGCCGGGTACCGCCCCCGGGTCCGATGAGCTTATTACGTCGACCATTTATCGCCATATCCGACCGTCGCCGGCATCCCGAATATAAGATGAAGCGGCCGGATGTGAAAGGGCAGAACGGCGATTGACGCACATCGCCGTCCACAAGCGGCGTCCCGCGGGCGTCGCCGCGGCGTTGCGCAGGCGACGCGGAAGGCGACTCGCGCTAGTAAGGAACGATCGAGCCCGGCCCCCGTTCGGTCCGGGCCGGCGCCAGCGGACGTCCCACCCCTATGCGGACGTCGCCATCGCATCAGTCTCGGGAGCGCGCGATGCGCCAGTATCACGACCTCATGCGCCGCATCCTCAGCGAAGGCGCGCTGAAGAGCGACCGCACCGGCACGGGCACGCTGTCGGTGTTCGGTCACCAGATGCGCTTCGATCTGTCGGAAGG
>JAEZMP010000373.1 GCA_023442215.1 Pseudomonadota bacterium | reverse complement strand
CCTTCAACGCCGAGGCGGCGGACGTGACGGATTCCGAATCCGCCGGGCGGTGGCGCGAGCTGCTGGCGGGGACGGGCGTGCGCCGGGCGAGCCTGTCGGGCTCCGGCATCTTCCGCGACGCGGCGGCCGACGCCACCGTGCGCGGCCTGTTCTTCGACGGCACCATCCGCAACTGGCAGGTCGTCATTCCCGATTTCGGCACCGTCACCGGGGCGTTCCACGTTTCCGGGCTCGAATATGGCGGCGAGCACGACGGCGAGGTGACGTTCGAGATCGCGCTGGAATCGGCCGGCGCGCTGGCATTTTCGGCATTGTGAGGGAGGGTCTGCGATGAGGGCGAACAGGCGGCGCGGCGAGATCGAGGCGGAGTTCGACGGCGAGCCGAAGGTGCTCTGCCTGACGCTCGGCGCGCTGGCGGAGCTGGAGACGGCGTTCGGGGTCGATGATCTCGGCGCGCTCGCCACCCGTTTCGGCGCGGGCAAGCTTTCCGCCGGCGACGCCATCAAGGTGATCGGCGCCGGGCTGCGCGGCGCCGGGGCGGCGACCTCGGACGATGACGTGGCCGCGATGGGCCGCCACGACGGCGCGATCGGCTTCGCGGCGGTGGTCGCGGACCTGCTCGCGGCGGCGTTCGGAGGCGGCGGGGAAGACGCGGCAAACCCTCCGCCGCCGCGGGCGTAGGCGCGCCCGCGGCCTTTCCCTGGGAGTGGGTGATCGGCTTCGGCATCGCACGGCTCGGCCTTTCGCCGGACGCGCTGTGGCGCGCGACGCCCCGGGAGATCGCGCTCGCGGCTGACTGTCTCGCGGGCGGACGGGCGCGCGGACCGGGCACACCCGACCGCGCGACGCTCGGCCGGCTGATGGCGCGCTTTCCGGACGCATGACAGTGAGAATGCGCGCAAAGATTTGAATCCAAAGCGATTTCTCTTTGATCGGACGATTTCCAGTCGGTCGGAAGGAGTTCCGGGCGGAGGAGGACGGCATGGTGGACGAGACGACGGACGGGATCGTCGCGCTGACTAGGGCGACGGGCGAGCTGGAGGATGTGTTCGACGGCATCGGCCGCGGCGCGCGCAGCTTCACCGGCACGCTGGTGTCAGGGCTGAAATCGGCTGTCGGCGAGGGCCGCAAGCTCGACGGCATCCTGCAGCAGGCGGCCATGAGGCTGAGCGACCGGGTGCTCGACAAGGCGCTGTCGCCATTCGAGGACGCGGTTTCCGGCGCGCTCGCGGGCCTCGCCGGAGGTGCGGGGCTGGCCGGCGGGGCGGGCCTCAACCTCTTTCCCGCCCGGCTCGGCGCGGTGATCGGCGGCGGGCGGGTGCGCGCCTTTGCGAATGGCGGCGTGGTCGCCTCGCCGACTTTCTTTCCGCTCGGCAACGGCATCGGGCTCGCCGGCGAGGCGGGGGCGGAGGCGATCATGCCGCTGGCGCGCGGCGCCGACGGGCGGCTCGGCGTGCGGACGAACGGCGGGGGCGGCGGCGTGTCGGTGACCTTCAACGTCACTACGCCCGATGTCGCCGGCTTCCGCCGCTCGGAGGCGCAGATCACGGGGATGCTGGCGCGCAGCGTGGCGCGCGGCCGGCGGGGGATGTGAGCCATGGCCGGTTTTCATGACGTCCGCTTTCCGGTCGACGTGGCGTTCGGGTCGACCGGCGGGCCGCAGCGCCGCACCGAGGTGGTGACGCTCGGGTCCGGCCGCGAGCAGCGCAACAGCCGCTGGGCGCGCTCGCGGCGGCGGTTCGATGCCGGCTACGGCATCCGCACCCTCGACGAGCTCGCGGAGGTCATCGCCTTCTTCGAGGAACGGCGGGGCCGGCTCTACGGCTTCCGCTTCCGCGATCCGCTCGATTTCAAGTCCTGCCCGCCGAGCCGCGCCCCGGCGCCGACCGACCAGCAGATCGGCATCGGCGACGGCGCGACGACGACGTTCCGGCTGGTGAAGCGCTATGGCGCGGGCTTCGCGCCCTACGACCGCGAGATCGCGAAACCGGTGGCCGGCACCGTGCGGGTCGCCGTCGGCGGGGCGGAACAGGTCGTCCCGGCCTTCGCGCTGGACACCTCGAGCGGTGTCGTCACGTTCGCGAGCCCGCCGGCGGCGGGGGCTGTCGTCACCGCCGGCTTCCAGTTCGACTGCCCGGTGCGGTTCGACACCGATGCGATCGAGATCGACCTGTCCGCCTTCCAGGCGGGGGCGCTGCCGTCGGTTCCCGTGGTGGAGATCAGGCCATGAAGACGTTCGATGCCGCCTTCGCCGCCCATATCGCCGGCGAGACCACGACGCTGTGCCGCTGCTGGAGGCTGACCCGCACCGACGGCTTGGTGAGGGGCTTTACCGACCACGACGAGACCGTGACGTTCGACGCCGTCGCCTTCGAGGCGGCGGGCGGGCTGGAGGCGAGCGCCGAGACCGCGGGCTCCGGCCTTGCGGCCGGCGGCATGGACGTCGCGGGGGCGCTCGCGTCCGAAAGCCTCGACGAGGCGGACCTCGCCTCCGGGCGATATGACGGCGCGCGGGTGGAGCTCTGGCTCGTCAACTGGGCGGAGCCGGCGATGCGGGCGCGATTGCGCGTCGGCACCATCGGCGACGTGACGCGGGAGGACGGCCGGTTCCGCGCCGAGGTGCGGGGGCTCGCCCAAGCGCTCGACGAGCCGCACGGGCGGATCGTGGGGCGGACCTGCGACGCGGTGCTGGGCGACGGCCGCTGCCGCGCGGA
>JAEZMP010000442.1 GCA_023442215.1 Pseudomonadota bacterium | reverse complement strand
GCCGAGGCCGCGGTGCGGGAACTGGCCGAGGAGACCGGCATCGTCGCCGAAGCCGTGGCGACCGCCGGCATCATCGACGTGATCGGCCGGTCCGCGGACGGCGAGCTCACCCATCATTTCGTATTGGTGGCGGTGGCGTGCAGCTGGCAGTCCGGCGAGCCGGCGGCCAACGACGATGCGCTCGACGCCGCGTGGTTCACGCTGGCGGAAGTCGAGGACGAGGGCCTCGAGAAGAGCGCCCGGGTGCTGGAGTTCGCGCGCGCCGCCCTCGCGGCGGAGGCCCCTCTCCGAGAGGAATGAGGCACGCGTTCGGGCGGTCCAGGCAGCCGGAAACGCGGAAGCCGCGCACCCGGCGGGTCACGCGGCTTCTGCACATGTCGCAACGGATGCGGTTGCGCGCCGAGGCGAGGCCCGGCCGCTGGGTCAGTGGCCCGAGCGGCGGTCGCGGCGGCGCTCCACCGGCTGGTAGGCGATGCGGGCGTGGTGGGTGCAATAGGGAATGCCGGTCTCGGAGCGCTTGCCGCAGAACGAGAAGCCCTCGCTGCCGGGATCGCCGATCGGCCAGCGGCAGCTCTGCTCCGTGAGCATCATGATGGTCACGCGCTCGTCGATCACCACGACGCTCGCGGTGGTCGGCAGCTTCTCCGGCTCGGCCTCGACGAGGTAGACCGGCTCGGCCTTGAGCGCGGTGTTGCCGATGGTGGCCGCGGCAGGACGCATGGTGCGCTGCGGAGCGACAGCGGATGCGGCCATCGCCGTCGCGGCGGCCGGCTGCATCTTCGGCTTCGGCCGGGACTGCGCGACCGCCGGGGCCGCGGCAGCGGCGGCGACCGCCGCACCGGGCCGGGCCCGGTTGGACAGGCCGAGACGGTGGATCTTGCCGATCACCGCGTTGCGCGTCACCTCGCCGAGGGAGGTCGCGATCTGGCTGGCGCTCATCCCGTCGATCCAGAGCTTCTTCAGAAGCTCGACCCGCTCGTCGTTCCAGGACATCGCTGCTCTCTCCATTCGTCGACTTCGACCGCCAAAGCCCGCCGAGGTCTTCGGTTCTTGGCTGCGTTGGTTTTTGGCCGCGCTCGGGCGGCTGCGGCACCGCCCGCGAAGCCGGAATCCGCCACCCCGCGGGGCAAGCCCGCCCAAGGCGCAAATCCGGATCGTGGGAACAGTGGACGCAAGGCGCACGACATTTCGTGCACTGGTTAACAAATACCTACTATATGCTTGGACTCCGTGACAAGAGTCCCCGGCGCGATCCGGCCGCCGTGCGGCGCCTTATCCCCAACTGAGCCCTCTGCGCCGCTGGCGCCGTCGCGGCCCGCATGGCATATGCAGGCACGCAATGGCATTGACAGCGGCGGACCAAGCGGTCTTATAGAAAAGTCACCGTGCCGCCACTTGGCGGCACGATCTGTTTTCAGGGCCGTTTGCTTGGCGCAGGAAAGTTTCGCCCCGCGAGGCTCTCCTGCCAAGGCGGTCCATTTTTCCGTTGCGGCCGCCCCATGGTTTCGTCGATCTCCGTTCCGCCGGGCTCCTCCAGCCTCTATCCCACGTTCGCACGCGTCGACCTCTCGTTCGAGAGCGGCGAGGGCGCATGGCTCAACGGCAGCGACGGGCGACGCTATCTCGACTTCGGATCGGGCATCGCGGTCACGTCTCTCGGCCACGCCCATCCCCGCCTCGTCGCCGCGCTCCAGGAGCAGGCGGCGAAGGTCTGGCACGTCTCGAACATCTACCGCATCCCGCAGCAGGAAGCGCTCGCCGAGCGTCTGACCGCCGAGAGCTTCGCCGACCGGGTGTTCTTCACCAATTCCGGCGCCGAGGCGGTCGAGGCGGCGATCAAGACCGCGCGCCGCTACCACTATGTCAACGGCGCCCCCGAGCGGTTCCGCATCATCACCTTCGAGGGCGCGTTCCACGGCCGCACGCTGGCGACCATCGCCGCTGGCGGGCAGGCCAAATATCTCGAAGGCTTCGGCCCGAAGGTCGATGGCTTCGACCAGGTGCCGTTCGGCGACCTGACGGCGGCCGAAGATGCCATCGGGCCCGAGACCGCCGCGATCCTGATCGAGCCGATCCAGGGCGAGGGCGGCGTGCGTCCCGTTCCCCACGCGGATCTGCGGGCGCTTCGCGCGCTGTGCGACCGCCACGGCCTGCTGCTGATCTTCGACGAGGTACAGACCGGCGTCGGGCGCACCGGCGAACTGTTCGCGCATTCCTGGTCGGGCATCACCCCGGACATCATGGCGATCGCCAAGGGCATCGGCGGCGGATTCCCGCTCGGTGCCTGCCTCGCGACCGAGGAAGCGGCCAAGGGCATGACGCCCGGCGTCCACGGCACCACGTTCGGCGGCAATCCGCTGGCGTGCGCCGTCGGCCTCGCCGTGCTCGACGTGATGCTGGAGCCGGGCTTCCTCGACGAGGTCAACCGCATCAGCCTCGTGTTCAAGCAGAAGCTCGCCGGGCTGGTCGACGACCATCCGCAGGTGTTCGATCTCGTGCGCGGCGAAGGCCTGCTGATCGGCCTGCGCTGCAACGTTCCGGCCGCGAAGGTCGTCGGCGCCATGCGGGCCGAGGGCCTGCTCGGCGTCGGGGCCGGCGACAACACCGTGCGCCTGCTACCCCCCCTGACCGCGCGCGAGCCGGAGATCGAGGAAGCCATGGCGCGCCTCGAGGCGGCTGCCGCGAGGATCGAGGCCGAACTCGACGAAGCCGAGCTTTCGGCGGCGGAAGCGGCCGTGGCCAAGGCCGTGGCTGCGGAGGCCCCGGCGGAGCAGAAATCATGACCGCCCCGCGCCACTTCCTCGACCTCGACCTGCTGCCGGCGACCGAGCTTCGCCACATCCTCGACAGCGGCCTCCGGCTGAAGGCCGAACGCCGCGCGCGCCGCAGCGTCGACGGTCCCTTCGCCGGCCGCTTCCTCGCCATGGTGTTCGAGCGCCCGTCGACGCGCACGCGTGTGTCGTTCGACATCGCCATGCGCGAGCTCGGCGGCGAGACCATCATGCTGACCGGCGCCGAGATGCAGCTCGGCCGCGGCGAGACCATCGCCGACACCGCCCGCGTGCTGTCGCGCTATGTCGACGCCATCATGATCCGCGTGCTCGACCATGCGGCGCTCGAGGAACTGGCGGCGAACGCCACGGTGCCGGTCATCAACGGCCTCACCAAGCGCTCGCACCCGTGCCAGGTGATGGCCGACCTGATGACGTTCGAGGAGCATCGGGGTCCGATCCGCGGCCGCAAGGTCGCCTGGGTCGGCGATGCCAACAACGTCATGGCCTCGTGGGTCCACGCCGCGCCGCTGTTCGATTTCGAGATGCGGGTCGCCTGCCCACCGGAGCTGTCGCCGGAGCCGGAACTCGTCGCCGCCGCGGCGGCCGCCGGCGCGCGCCTTCATGTCACCCATGACCCGTTCGAGGCCGTGGATGGCGTCGATTGCGTCATCACCGATACCTGGGTGTCGATGGGCGACAAGGAACGCGAGCGGCGCCACAATCTGCTGATGCCCTATCAGGTCAACGATCGCCTGATGGCGGCGGCCGGCAAGGACGCCATCTTCATGCACTGCCTCCCCGCCCACCGCGACGAGGAGGTGACGACGAGCGTGATGGACGGCCCGCAATCGGTGGTGTTCGACGAGGCGGAAAACCGGCTCCATGCCCAGAAGGGCATCCTCGCCTGGTGCCTCGGCGCCGAGGCCGGGGGTGTCGTGCTTTGAACGCGCCCGCCAATATCCCCCAGCCGCAGCCGGCCCCGCCGGATTCCGTGCTGCCGTTCGCGGTCGAGGGGCTCGACGTGCGCGGCCGGGTCGCGCTGCTCGGGCCGGTGGTGGATTCGATCCTCGCCCGCCACGCCTACCCGGCGCCGGTCTCGCGCCTGCTCGGCGAGGCGATCGTGCTCACCTGCCTGCTCGGCACCGCGCTCAAGTTCGAAGGCCGCTTCACCCTGCAGACCTCGACCGACGGCCCGGTCGACATGCTGGTGGTGGATTTCGAGACGCCGGACCGGGTCCGCGCCTATGCCCGCTTCGACGGCGACGCCGTGGAGGCGCTCGGTGCCGCCGCGACACCGGCGGCGCTGCTCGGCAACGGCCATCTGGCGATGACGGTGGACCAGGGCGCCCATACCCAGCGCTACCAGGGCATCGTCGCGCTCGACGGCGCGAGCCTCGAAGAGGTCGCGCACCAATATTTCGCCCAGTCGGAACAGATCCCGACCCGCGTGCGCCTCGCCGTCGGCGAGGTCATCAGCCGCCAGCCGGGCGAGGCGCCGCATCATGCGTGGCGCGCCGGCGGACTTCTGGTGCAGTTCCTGCCGGAATCCGGTGAGCGCATTGCCCATCGCGATCTCGATCCGGGCGACCGGCCGGGAGAGGCGGAGGATGCCGATCCCGCCGCCGATGCCGGTGGCGAGGAGGACGATGCCTGGGTCGAGGCGCGCTCGCTGGTCGATACCATCGAGGACCACGAGCTGACCGATCCGGAAATCTCGCCGGAGAGGCTGCTGGTGCGCCTGTTCCACGAGCGCGGCGCGCGGGTGTTCGAGCCGCGCACCATGCTCGACCGCTGCCGCTGCTCGCGGGAGAAGGTGGAGGGCGTGCTCGCCGGCTTCACGCCGGACGAACGCGAGGAGATGACGGTCGACGGCGAGATCATCGTGACCTGCGAGTTCTGCTCGACGGTCTATCGCTTCTCCGCCGACGAGGTCTGAGGCGAAGCCGCCGCCCGGCCGGCGATGTCGGCCCTCGCGGTGTCCGCCGGCACGATCGCCGACAGGCTCGCCCGCAGGCGCGAGCCACGCCGTCGTTTTGCCGGCATCTCCGATTGACTCGCGCGGACCGATCACTATAGTCCGCGCGTTCGAAATGGCGGGGAATCTCCCGCCCAACGCGCAGCCCGAGGCTTTCGGGGCCGCCGGCGGGAAACCGCAGGGCCGGTCCCATCCCAAAGTCCGCAGCGCAGCCGGTCGCGAGGCCCTCCCGCCTCGTGCATCCGCCGATCCAGGCCTTCGTGCCCGGGACGGTCCGGCCGCAGCGGCGCCGAAGGGCGCGGCACCAGAGCACACGAACCGGGAGCGCCGAGGCGCCGGGCCGGACGTGGGCCTAAGACTGAAGGCGTGATGCGATGTTCGCAGTGATCAAGACCGGCGGTAAGCAGTACCGCGTCGCCGCCGGCGACAAGCTGAAGATCGAGAAGCTCGAAGCCGCCGCCGGCGAGACCGTGACGTTCGCGGAAGTGCTGCTGGTTGGCGACGAGGCCGGCACCAAGGTCGGCGCCCCCGTCGTGGCCGGCGCGTCCGTGACCGCCGAGGTGGTCGAGCAGACCCGCAACGACAAGGTGCTGATCTTCAAGAAGCGCCGCCGCAAGAATTCCCGCCGGAAGAACGGCCACCGTCAGCACCAGACGGTCGTTCGCATCACCGGCATCAACGCCGCCTGAGCGGCGTCGGTTCGTTCGTCAGGTCCGCCCCGATCGATCGGGAAGCCGGGCCAGGTTTGAAATTCTCCGGTTCTGAACCGGGTAGCGATAGGAGAGCCCCATGGCTCACAAAAAAGCAGGCGGTTCGTCCCGCAACGGTCGCGACTCCGCTGGCCGCCGCCTCGGCGTGAAGAAGTTCGGCGGCGAGAAGGTCGTCTCCGGCAACATCATCTGCCGTCAGCGCGGCACGCAATGGCATCCGGGCGAGGGCGTCGGCATGGGCGTCGATCACACGATCTTCGCCGTGACCGAAGGTGTCGTTTCCTTCCGCGCCAAGGCCAATGGCCGCACGTATATCTCGGTCGTCCCGAACACGGTGGCCGCCGAATAGTTACCCGGCAAGGGTTCTCCCGCGCCGGTCTCGTCTGACCCGGCACGGAACGATCAGGTCCAAAGTCCGAGGGGAGACGGGAAGCCGCCTCCCCTCGTGCATTTCGGACTGAGAGAACCCGCCATGTTTGCCGAACGCGATAGCTCAGAGGACGAAGAAGGCAGTCTGTTTACCCGGCGGCTGCGTTTCATGACGCCGGCGCCGGGTGATGCGGACGAACTGACGGCGCTTGCGGACAACCCGCGCATCGCCGCCAACCTTTCGATGATGCCCCACCCCTACCGGCGCGCCGACGCCGAGGCGTGGATCGCCCAGTGCGCGACCCTCGGCGAGGGGGCGGCGGCTTTCCTGGTGCGGGAGCATGGCGGCCGCCTCGTCGGCGGTGTCGGCTACGGGCTGCGCGACGACAATGGCGAGCCGGACATCGGCTCGTGGATCGGCGAGCCGTTCTGGGGGCACGGCTACGGCACCGAAGCCGCCCAGGGTCTGATCGACCACGTCTTCCTGATGCGCCGCCCCCGGGCGGTGTGGGCCGCGTGCCGGCCGACCAACGCGGCGGCGCGGCGGGTGATGGCGCGCTGCGGCTTCCAGTGGGCCGGCAACGGCCTGAAGCGCTCGCGCGCGCTCGGCGGCATGATCTCGGTGGAGCACTATCGCCTCGATATCGAGTGCTGGCGCGCCATCAAGGCTTGGGGCCGCTATTCGTGGCGCATCGAGTCCCGGCGCGGGGATGCGCCGGCGGTCCGCGAGACGGGGGAACGGCCATGACCGAACTGTCGGCGGGCCGGCTCTCGTGGCGCGGCGAGGACTATGCCTGGCACGGACAGGGCTGGCCCGAACTCGTGATCGAGACGCCGCGGCTGCGCCTGCGGGCGCCCGCGGCCGGCGATATCGATGCGTTCGCCGCCGAACTCGCCGATTTCGACATCGTGCGCATGCTGGCCCGGGTGCCGTGGCCCTACAGCCGGATGGACGCGGTGAGCTTCGTCACCGGCGCGCGGGCGGATGCCGAAGGCCGGCACGGCCTGCATCTGGTGATCGAGGACGGGAACGGCCTCGCCGGCCTCGTCGGACTGTCGTTCTCGCCGGTGTCGCTGTTCGCGCCGGCGCCGGAACTCGGATACTGGATCGCGCGGAGCCGGTGGGGTCATGGCATCGCGACGGAGGCCGGGCGGGGCGTGCTCGCCTTCGCGTTCGAGGCGCTCGCGGCGAAGGCGGTTCGCAGCGGCGCCTTTCACGACAACCCCGCCTCGCTCGCGGTGCAGGCGAAGCTCGGCTTCGAGGTCGTCGGCCGCTCCCACGTGTTCTGCCTTGCGCGCGGCGCCGAGGTCGCGCATATCGACACCATGCTGACGCGCGGGCGGTTCCGCGAGGTCGGCGCTTGAGCACCGGGCCGGAAAGTGTGACGAAACCCGGTGCCTGAGCGATCCGCGACAGCATCATTGAAGGGCGCAGCGCCGAGGCGCGCCGCGCGATCCGTGACATCATGAAGTTTCTCGATCAGGCCAAGGTTTATATTCGCTCGGGCGATGGCGGCGCAGGCGCCGTGTCGTTCCGCCGCGAGAAGTTCATCGAGTTCGGCGGCCCGGACGGCGGCGACGGCGGTCGCGGCGGCGATGTCTGGGTCGAGTGCGTCGACGGCCTCAACACCCTGATCGACTATCGCTACCAGCAGCATTTCAAGGCCCAGACCGGCACCCACGGCATGGGGCGCAACCGCTCCGGCCCGAAGGGCTCGGACGTGGTGCTGAAGGTGCCGGCCGGCACCGAGATCCTCGAAGAGGACAACGAGACCGTCATCGCGGACATGACGCGCGTCGGCGAGCGGGTGTGCCTCGCGCGCGGCGGCAACGGCGGCTTCGGCAACGCGCACTTCAAGAGCTCCACCAACCAGGCGCCGCGGCGGGCCAATCCCGGCCTCGCGGGCGAGGAGAAGTGGATCTGGCTGCGGCTGAAGCTGATCGCGGAAGCCGGGCTCCTCGGCCTGCCCAATGCCGGCAAGTCGACCTTCCTCGCGACGGTGTCGGCCGCGAAGCCCAAGATCGCGGACTATCCCTTCACCACGCTCCATCCCAATCTCGGCGTCGTCGGCGTCGACGGCCGCGAATTCGTGATGGCCGACATTCCCGGCCTGATCGAGGGCGCCCACGAGGGCGTCGGCCTCGGCCACCGCTTCCTCGGCCATGTCGAGCGCTGCCGGGTGCTGCTGCATCTCGTCGACGGCACCGGCGACGACGTGGCGGAAGCCTACCGCGTGGTGCGCGACGAACTCGCCGCCTATGGCGCCGGGCTCGACGAGAAGCCGGAGATCGTGGCGCTGACCAAGGTCGACGCGCTCAACGAGGAGCTTCGGGCCGAACGGCTCGCCGCGCTCGGCAAGGCCTGCGGCAGCCGGCCGATGGCGATGTCGTCGGCGAGCGGGGAAGGCGTGGAGCGCACCCTCCGGGCGTTGTGGCGCACCATCGAGGGCAGCCGCGGCGGCAACGTCAACGCGGTGCCCTCCGAGGAGGACGAAGCGTGGCGGCCCTGACCGACGGCGCCGCCGCGCCGGCCGCGTCGCCGGCCCGGCGCATCACGGCCGCCCGCCGCATCGTCGTGAAGGTCGGCTCGG
>JAEZMP010000279.1 GCA_023442215.1 Pseudomonadota bacterium | reverse complement strand
GCCTGTGGCTCGCCCTGGCGCGGGGGCTCTTTCCCTATGACCGCGCCACCCATCGCGGCATCTGGCGCTGGCAATCCGCCGCGCCGCTGCATCGCCTGCGGGGGCAGACGGTCGGCATCGTCTCCTTCGGCAAGATCGGGCAGGCGATCGGCGCGCGCGCTGCAAGTTTCGGCGTGCGGATCGTGGTGTGCGATCCCTATCTTGCGCCCGGCGTTGCCGAAGCGCACGGCGCCCGGCAGGTCGACAAGGCCGAACTTCTGCGCATCTCCGACGTCGTGATGATGCAGGTGCCCATGACGGCCGAGACACAGCACTTCCTGTCCGAGGCCGAATTCCGGGCGATGAAGCCGACTGCACTGGTGATCAACACCGGACGCGGCCCGACCATCGACAACAAGGCGCTCTACCGCGCCCTGACCGAAGGCTGGATCGCGGGCGCCGGCCTGGACGACCCGGAAGAGGAACCGGCGAAGAGGGGAGGGTGGAACCCCGCCGACAACCCGATCTTCTCCCTGCCGAACGTGATCGTCACGCCCCACGCCGCCTACTATTCCGAGGAATCCATCCGCGCCGCCCGCGAGATCGCGGCGTCGGAGGTGGCCCGTGTCCTGACCGGGCAGCCCCCTCGCAATCCCGTCAACGCCGCCGCGCTCGCTCTCCGCGCCTGAGGAAGACCATGCTGAAAGAATTCAACGACTTCGAGCGTCGCCCCGACCTTCTGGCCCGGTTCGACGCGGTGCTGTCCTGCTATTCCGCCGCCGCGGTGTTCGCCGACGTGCAGTACCGCACCGGCGTCATGGACAGCGCCATCAAGCCCGCCTTCCGCGCGAAGATCTGCGGTCAGGCGATCACGGTGCAACTTTCCAAGGGCGATCTCGTCGATCCGCTGCGTGCGCTGGAAATGGGCCGTCCGGGCGACGTGATCGTCGTGGATGCGGGTGGCGACGTGAACACGTCCGTCTGCGGCGCGCTGATGGGCGGGCTCGCCCAGAACCACGGCATTCGCGGCATGGTCGTCGACGGGGCCGGACGCGATACTGACGAACTCGAAGATCTGAACTGGCCGATCTGGGTGCGCGCCATCACGGCGCGCGGCACGCACACGATGTTCTCGGGGCGCAAGGAAGAGCTGTCGATCAACGTGCCCATCGCCTGCGGCGGCGTGGTTGTGAACCCGGGCGATTTCATCGTCGCCGATCTGATGGGCGTGGTGGTCGTTCCGCTCGCGCGCGCGGAAGAGGTGGTGCGCCTCGCCTCGGAACAGGCCGCGCGCGAGGAGCAGACACGCGCATTGGTGAAACAGGGCAAGACGGTCGACGAGCTTCTGGCCGAGTTCGGCCGGATCTGAGCGACGGCGGCAGCGCGGATCGCCGCGACCTGTCGCCATCATCTGAAGACGATTCCTTTCAGTTCGGGCGGTCTGGTCGCAGGGGTTAGTCTCATCCGGCTCAATCTGCGCCGGCTTCCCCCCCCCCCATCGGATGCGTCGCGCGATCGCAACGCACGACAGGCACCCCGCCGCAGCCCCAGGCTCGACGGGGTGCCCGCGCGCGACCTCGCTATCTCGCCGGCGGCGGAGGCCGCACCGCGGCCAAGCGCTGATGCCCCTCATAACGCACTGCCATGGCACTGCTGGCGACGGCAAATGCTGTCTGCAGGCCGGTCCGGCCGTCCGAAACTGCGCCTGGCAGGTCCGCTATTCGTCTGGGGTGCTATTGATAGAAGACGCGCACGAAGGCCGCGTCACACCTTGCGGCTGTCTTTCAGTCGACGTCAAAGACGATATGCGGTTCCGGCTGGATGTGGTTACATAAGTGTGTGGCGCGCCCTAGGGGAATCGAACCCCTCTCTCCACCGTGAAAGGGTGGCGTCCTGACCGATAGACGAAGGGCGCTGGGAGAAGGGCAAGCCCTTCAGCCGGTGCGGTGCGCGTTATAGCAGGCATTTCCAGCGGGGCAAGACGGCCTATGAATTTCGTGCTGGAAAACCTGTTCTTGCGAATGGCATCGGCCGGGGGCCTCGCCAGGTTCCGCCCGCCCGGCGGCCGGGCGGGCGGAGAATTCGGCTGCGCTCTGCGGCAGCCGCTGCGGTCACCAGTGGCCGGTATTCGGCATCGAGGCCCAGGGCTCAGCCGGAGCGAGCGCGGCGCCCTTCTGCAGCAGCTCGATGGAGATGCGGTCCGGCGAGCGGATGAACGCCATGTAGCCGTCACGCGGCGGCCGGTTGATCGTGACGCCCTCCGCCTGAAGCCGGGCGCAAGTCTCGTAGATGTCGTCTACCTCGAAGGCGAGATGACCGAAATTGCGGCCTTCGCCGTAGGCTTCGGGGTCCCAGTTGTAGGTGAGATCGACGCAGGGCGCCGCGCCGGCGCGGGCCGAGGCCTCGTCGCCCGGAGCGGCGAGGAAGACGAGCGTGTAGCGGCCCTTTTCGTTCTCGGTGCGGCGGACTTCCTTCAGGCCGAACACGCGGACATAGAAGTCGAGCGAGGCATCGAGGTCGGAGACGCGGACCATGGTGTGGAGATAGCGCATCGTTGGAGTTTCCTCAGGATGGATTGTGTACCGGGACGGATATGGCGGAACGGCCGGGCCGACGCCGCGCCTGGCGGGACGAACGGCGGACATGCTGCATCAGCATCATCCGAGCCGTTGCATTTTGCGCCTCGGCGGCGCCAAGGGGCAAACGCCACCGCCTCCATCTCGTCTTTTAGACAGAAAGACGACGTTTGCGCGACGAAACCGGCAAGAAAACGCTGGCCGGACCGGTTGTGGATGTTATCCTGCTTAACGGAATCCTAACCATCCGCCTTCGTGTCGAGGGGAGTGGAAAACGTGGGGACGCAGCCGTGCAGATGGGGGTAAAGATCTCCGACGTCAATCTGCAAGACGCAAGCTTGACGTCCTCCGATTTGGCCGGTCGTGCCTGCCCTTCCGAAGGCTATGGAGACGAAGCGTTCGCCGAGATGGGCGGGCAGCTGATCGAAGTCTCCGGCGTCATCAAGTGGTTCGACATCGCCAAGGGCTACGGCTTCATCGTGCCGGACAACGGCATGGCGGACGTGCTGCTGCATGTCAGCTGCCTGCGGCGCGACGGCTTCCAGACCGCCTATGAGGGCACCCGCATCGTATGCGAGGTTCTAGACAGGCCGAAGGGGCTGCAGGCCCTGCGAGTGCTGTCGATGGACGTCTCCGAGGCCCCGCATCCGGCGCAGCTTCCCCCGCAGCGCACCAACGTCCAGGTGGTGCCGACCAGCGGGCTGGAACGGGCCAAGGTGAAGTGGTTCAACCGCGTCAAGGGCTTCGGCTTCCTGACGCGCGGCGACGGTACCGAGGACATTTTCGTCCACATGGAGACGCTGCGCCGATTCGGGCTCACCGAACTGCGGCCCGGCCAGGTCGTTCTGGTGCGATACGGCACGGGACCGAAGGGCCTCATGGCCGCGGAAATCCGGCCCGAAAGCGGCGGCGCCATTCCGTCCTCCCACTGATCGCCCGTACAGCCGGGAAAACGCAGCCGTTGGGTTGGACGCGACTGTTCGCGGCCGGCGCTGGCTTGCGCCGGCCTTCGTGGCAGCGGGCATGGTAGCCGGCGTCACCGGGAGCGCGATGGGGTGTGCCGTTCAGGGGCGTCTCCGCGGCGAAGAGCAGTTCCGTCGCGATGCCGTCAGCCCGTCGCGATTCGGACGCTTCAACTTTTCGAGGACATCAATTAAGCCGGTGGCGCGGCGTGACCGCGGGTTCGATTGAGGTTTCACGAAATGCGATCGCTGTCGGGTTTCGGGCGCGCCATCAAGGTTGCGCCGGCGCGTGTTCTCGGCTTCTTCGCGGCGCTGGCCATCGCCGTCTCGCTGGTGGTGACGCCGGTTGCGGCGGCTTCCACCGACGAGACCCTGGCGGTTTCCACGGCCAAGGGCCGTGCCACCATCACTGCCGAGATCGCGGACGATCCGACCACCCGTGCCCACGGCCTGATGTTCCGCGAAAGCCTGCCCCAGAACCACGGCATGCTGTTCGATTTCGGCACCAGCGACGACGTGTCGTTCTGGATGAAGAACACGCCGCTGTCGCTCGACATGATCTTCATTCGTGAAGACGGCACGGTCGCCCGCGTCGTTCCGAACACCGTGCCCTATTCGACCACGGCAATTCCCTCCGGCGATCCGGTCCGCTTCGTCCTGGAACTGGAGGCCGGAAGCGCGCGCCGGCTCGGCATCGTGGCCGGAACGCGTCTGACGGGGCCCCGCTTCGCTGCCGACGGGCAGTGAGGGTTATCCAGTCCGGTCCACGGCGGGGCTTGCGATGATTGCGCCGCCCGGCGGGATGGCCTATCTAGGGCGCGGACCGGGAGATTTCCGGTCCGCTGGTCACGGGGCATAGCTCAGCCTGGTGGAGCACCGGTTTTGGGAACCGGGGGTCGCAAGTTCGAATCTTGCTGCCCCGACCAGTCTGCGGGCATTCTTCACGTCTGCCGAAGCCGGGCGGAACCATGTGGCCGCCGACGAATTTCTGCCCTGTTTCAAGGTGTTTCTCGCGTCATTCCGCCTCGGTCGGGTCGATCCCGCCATGGAGGATGCAGCGCCGAGGAGACGGAGCGCTCGAATCATGTCGCGGCCGTCGGGGGCGTCCTGATAAAGGGGGGCCACCGGTCGGTTAGCAGGCGTTTGGGGCGGGCTTGCGCGCTTCTTGGTCGCGTTGCGGTCGGGGGCATTCGATCCCATAACAGGGCGGAACGCGACGGATTCGCCTTTTTGACGTTCGTTCGCCTTTTTGACGTTCGGAGGAACCGCGGCCATGGTCGCACGCATCTACAAGCCGGCGCGCAACGCCATGCAATCGGGGCGCGCGCGGACGCATCGCTGGGTGCTCGATTTCGAGCCTTCGGAGCCGCGGACGGTCGAGCCGCTGATGGGCTGGACCTCTACGTCGGACGTGAACGGCTTCGTGCGGCTGAATTTCGCGACCAAGGAAGAAGCGGTCGCCTATGCCGAGCGCTATGGCATCGCCTATCAGGTCGCCGAGCCCCACGAGGCCGCGGCGAAGAAGATCTCCTATTCCGACAATTTCCGCTCGGACCGCGTCGCTCCTTGGACCCATTGAGGCGGGCCCGGAGGCATCGCCTCCGGGACGGCAAGCCGCGTCAAAGGCCGCCGGAGCCGCTTCATGGCGAGCGGCCCGTGGGTTCGGTCGCCGGCGCGATGCCGGAGTTCAGCACAGCCACATTCAAGGCGACCGGCGTATCGCGGGCCTGAGGCTCGCTGGGGCCGTTTTCTGGCGGCTCGCTCGATCCGCGGCCTGATGCCGGTCGCGGCGTCGTCGGGATGGACGAAGCGGGCCTTGTTGTGCCATTGCATCTTTCGCGCACGGCCTCTCGGTGCCCGCGCCGGTTGGCCCCGTAGCTCAGATGGATAGAGCACCAGCCTTCTAAGCTGATGGTCGCAGGTTCGAGTCCTGCCGGGGTCGCCAAAAGCAGCTATAATCAAGCGCTTGAGCTGATGTCGGTCGCGTCTCGCCTGGATGCGCGCTGGATTGCGCCGTGTCCGCCGCTGCCGGGGCGAGGTGTCACCGTTCCTCGCTCCCGGAGAACTCTCTCAGGGCTTGGCCCGGATTATCGATGACCACCGATGGGGCAGGCCGATCGCCGGGCCAACGGCAGGTGCCGACGGGCCGGCCGGCCCGCCGCACGGACGTCAGTGGGAGGGGCTCGCCGCGGGCCGGGCCTTGCGGACTGAGAACACCTGAAGTCCCGCCGCGATGAGCGCGAACAGCGTGCCGAGCACGCTGACCGGCACCCATCCGCCCGCAGTCCACGCGAGCGTCGCCGTCGCGGAGCCGATGGAGCCGCCGAGGAACATCGTTCCCATCAGCACGGTGTTGAGCCGGGCGCGGGCCTGCGGCCGCAGCGCGAACACGATGTGCTGGTTCGAGACGAGCGCGCTCTGGATGCCGAAATCGAGCAGGATGACGCCGACGATCAGCCCCGCCATCGACGTCCACACACCGAATACGATCCAGGAGGCGAGGGTGACCAGGGCGCCGATCACCACCACGCGGGACGGGCCGCGCTTGTCGGCGAAGCGTCCGGCGAGCGGCGCCGCCAGGATGCCGACGGCGCCGACCAGACCGAACAGACCGGCGACCTCCGCGCCGTAGCCGAAGCGGGGTTCCGCCAGGCGGAAGGCGAGGATAGTCCAGAACACCGTGAAGGCGGCGAACAGCGCGGACTGGGTCAGCGCGGCGAGGCGCAGGGCGGGAAATTCACACCACAGGTGCCAGATCGAATGCAGCAGGCGGGGGTAGCTCAGCTTCGAATCCGGCGCGCTGTGCGGCAGCACCGCGGCCATCAGCCCGGCGGCCGCCAGCGACATCGGCACCGCAAGCCAGAACATCTCGCGCCAGCCGCCATGGCTCGCGATGAAGCCCGCGAGCGTACGGCTGAGCAGAATGCCCGTGAGAAGCCCCGCCATGACGGTGCCGACGGTCGCGCCCCGCTTCGCCGGCGGTGCGTGGTGGGCGGCGAACGGCACGATCTGCTGCGCTACGGTCGCCACGAGGCCGACGACCAGGGACGCGGCGATCAGGAGCGCGGCGTTCGGTGCGATCGCGGCCAGCATCAGCGCCGCGGCCAGCAGCAGGAACTGCACCACGATCAGCCTTCGCCGCTCGACGAGATCGCCGAGCGGGACGAGCAGGAACAGGCCGACCGCGTAGCCGAGCTGGGTGGCGGTCGGAATCGCGCCCGTCAACGGACCCGGCAGGTCCTGCTCGATCAGTTCGAGCATCGGCTGGTTGTAGTAGATATTGGCGACGGCGAGGCCGGCGGCGGAGGCCATGGAGAAGGTCGCCACGGCGCCGAGCACCGGGCCGGCGTGTCCGCCACTGGCTGCGTTGTGCTGCGTGGTCATCTCTGCACCGTTGTTTGGGGCCGGCCGCCTCGGGCATGCAGGCCGGCTTCATGTTCGAGAACGGCGATCAGGCTCTCCGGGTCGCGAGGGCCGTCGTAGCGCAGGCCGTTCACGAACAGGGAGGGCGTGCCGTTGACACCGCCGTGCAGGCCCCCGTCGAAATCCCGGCGAATCCTGTCATCATAGCGGCCGTCGAGGCCGGCGAGCAGCAAGGAGCGGTCGATTCCGAGCTGCGTGCCGTAGCGCACGAGATCGGCGTCGTCGAGTGCGTCCTGATGTTCGTAGAGCATATCGTGGGCCTCCCAGAAGTGCCCGGCCGCGGCGGCGGCTTCCGCGAAGCGGGCCGCATTGCCGGCATGGGGATGCATGTCCGTCAGCGGGAAATTGCGGAACACGAACCGCAGCCGGGACCCCAGCGCCGCCTGCACGACCTTCAGCACCGGGTAGGCTTCGCCGCAATAGGGGCATTCATAGTCGCCGTACTCGACCAGAGTGACGGGTGCATCGTCCGGGCCTGCGCGGTGGTCGGCAGTGCCCACGGGGGGAATGGCGTGGCTCATGCCTCGGCTCCCTCGGTTCGGGCGCGCGCGGCGATCGCCTCGAGCGCATCGAGAATGCCGTCGGCGCCTGGATTGATGCCGAGGGGCGAGACATGGCTCCAGCGGACGATGCCGTCTGCGTCGAGAACGAACAGCGCGCGCTCGGAAATGCCGTCCGCGGCGCGATAGACGCCATAGAGGCGGGCGACGCGGCCCTTCGGCTCGAAGTCGGCGAGCAGCGGGAAATGCAGCTTGCGTGCCTCGGCAAAGGCCGCGTGGCACCAGACGCCGTCCGTGGAAATCCCCACGAGCTGTCCGCCGAGCCGCTGGAATTCCGGCAGCACCTGGTTGTAGAGCCCCATCTGATCCCCGCACACGGGGCTCCAGTCGGCGGGGTAGAACGCGAGAATGACCGGGCTGCCCCGGAGGTCCGAAAGGGAGAGCTTCTGGTCGGGGGTGGCCGACAGCGTGAACTCGGGCGCCCGCTCGCCGGGCTGGATGGGACCGGTTGGTCCGGACTGCGATTGATCGGTCATGGTCATCTCTCCTCGCGGAATCAGCGCCTCGTCGTGACCGGCCGTAACGGGCCCGCCCCGGCGTCGAGCGCCGCGGTGGCGGAAGGCGTAGGCGGGCCGGCGGTCCGCGGCAGAGCCTCCTGCGGTCTCTGGTTCATGCTGGACGGCGCCGCCCTTTCGGGGAATCGGCCATTGGGTTGGCGGGTTCATACGTTCGTTTGCGCGCCGCATCGGGGGGAGGCAGCGAGGGGGTTGCCTGAAGAAAATCTTGCAAAACAAGGCGTTGGCACGCGGCCGTGACACGCGCGGACACGGGATTCGCCCGGAGGACACGGCCGTCGGCATCCTGCGTCCGCCCGCGTCGGCCGTCGCCATACGAGTGTATGGTTTCCCGAGCGGTGCATTTCGCGGAGAGAGGAGGCGGATGCCCGGCGGTGATACGGCATCCACCGTCAACACCAGCCGATCGCCGTTTCGCGGCATCATCCGGCGCCAAGGGAGCCCTGTCATGAGCCCGCGCATTCTCATCGTCGGCGGATCCATCGGCGGCCTGTTCGCCGCCGTGCTGCTCCACCGGGCTGGCTTCGACGTCACCGTCACCGAGCGCTCGGTGCATGGCCTTGAGGGGCGCGGCGCCGGCCTCGTCGCCCAGCGCGAGGTGTTCGCCATCCTGCGCGAGGTTGGTTTCGAGCATCTGGCCCACATCGGCGTCGTCGCACACGAGCGGATCTATCTCGATCGTGGGGGTGCCGTGATCCACCGCCAGCACACGCCACAGACGCAGCTTTCCTGGGACGTGCTGTTTCGCAGCTTTCGCGCCCTGCTGCCGGACGAGCGCTATTTCACCGGCCGGCAGGCGGTCGAGGTTTCGCAGGACGACACGGGCGTTCGCGTTCGCTATGCCGATGGCGGCGAGGAAAGGGCTGACCTTGTGATCGGCGCGGACGGCATCGGCTCCGCCGTGCGCACGGCAGTCTCCGGAGCGCACTCGCGGCCGGATTATGTCGGCTACGCCACCTGGCGTGGCCTCGTCCCGGAGGGAGCTGTTCCGCCGGCAGCCGCCGAGCAGCTGTTCGAGCGCTTTGCCTTCTTCGAAATGCCGGGTTCGCAAATCCTCGGCTATCTCGTCGCCGGCCCGGATGGCTCCATCGAAGCCGGTCGCCGCCGCTACAACTGGGTCTGGTATCGCCGCTACGGCCGCGCCGAACTCGACGACGTGCTGACGGACATCGACGGCGTGCGCAAGCCGTTCTCGCTCGCGACCGGCCGCGTCCGCGCTGGCGTCGCGGCCGCCATGCGGGCCGATGCCGAGCGGCTGCTTCCGCCCTCGTTCGCCGCCGCGGTGGCCGCGGAGCCGCGTCCCTTCGTGCACGCCATCTTCGACTATGCGCCGGCGCGGATGGTGGCCGGCCGCATCGCGCTCATGGGCGATGCCGCTTTCGTCGCCCGCCCGCACACCGCGATGGGCGTCGCCAAGGCGGCCGGCGATGCGTTTGCGCTGCGCGACGCCCTTGTCGGCACGCCGGACCTCGACGCGGCGCTCGCCGCCTACGAGGCCGCCCGGGAACCGGCCGACCGCGCTGTCGTCGTCTACGGCCAGCGTCTCGGGCAGTCGCTCGGCTGAGCGGCTGCCGCCAAACCAACGTATGACAGTCGACATCGGGCGTATAATTCCGTCTTCCGCACGTTCCTCTATGTTCGGGTAAAGATCAGTCCGTTCCCGCCCGGGAGGAAGAGACGATGAGCGATCAAGACTATATCGGCTCCCGTGGCTTGCATGGCATCGCCGCACCGGTGGAGAAGATGCTCATGCATCTGTTGCCTTCGGCTCCGCGCCTGATGTTCGGTCTCCGCCTCGCGGCGTCGGTGTGCCTGGCGCTGTTCGTCACCTATTATCTGCAATTGCAGAACTCGTTCTGGGCGGCGACGACGGCGGCGATCGTCTGCCAGCCCAACCTCGGCGCCTCTCTGCAGAAGGGGCGCTTTCGCGCCATCGGCACGATCGTCGGCGCGTTCGTGATGGTCGGGCTGCTCGCGATGTTCGCGCAGGACCGGAACACGCTGATCCTCAGCCTCGCGCTTTGGTGCGGCCTTTGCGGGTTCGCGGCGATCATGCTGCGGAACTTCGCTTCCTACGCCGCGGCGCTGTCGGGGATCACCGCCACCATCATCTTCGCCGATACCATGAACGACCCGACGAACGCTCCTTTCCTCGCCATCATCCGCGTCAGTGAAATCTGCATCGGCATCGCATCGGCGGCCCTCGTGATGCTCGTCACCGATTTCGGCACAGCCCGGCGTCAGCTCGCCGGAATGCTGACGAACGCAGCGGGTCAGCTTTCACGGGGGTTCCAGATGACCCTGGCGGCCGAAAGCGATACGCCCGCCACTCACGCCGCGCGTTGCGAGGTGGTGCGCTCGCTCGGCCTCATGGAGACGGCAACCGATGCCGCGATCGGCGAATCATCCTATCTATATTCCCGCGCCGGCAATCTGCGTGCCACCCTGGCCGCGCTGATGGATGCTCTGGTCGGGTGGCGCAATGTCGGCAATCACGACGATGCGGCAAGCGGTTCCGCTGCGGCCATCAAGGGCGAGATTTCCCCCATCCTCGCGCGCATCGACGCCACGCAGATCGAGCGTGATCCCCGCCGGTTCCGCGATGCCTGCCTTGAGGCAGGATCGCAGATCGCTGCGATCCGGACGTTCGACTTCGCGAGTTGCATGATCGTCGACGCCGCGCACGACGTCGCCGCGAGCCTCGCGAGAACGGCCGACAGCATCCTGCTGCTTCAAGGCAAGGATGCCACCCGGGTGCCGGGACCGGCGCGAAGGCCGATCGTTGCGGATCCGCTGCCTGCGGTGCTTGGCGGCGCGAGGGTCTTCCTAGCGGTGTTGTTCACGGCGACCTTCTGGGCCGTCACCGCGTGGCCGGGCGGTGCGTTCGCGGTCGTGTTCTCGGCGGTCGCGACCCTCATCTTCGGTTCGTTCGGCGACCAGGCGAGCGTTCTCGCGAAGGACTACACCCTCGGCGCGGCGCTGATGGCGGTGATCGGGGGAGGGCTTTATTTCGGCTTGCTGCCGTCGCTCAGCGGCTTTCCCGCGCTTGCCGCCGTTCTGTTCCTGCTGTTCGTGCCGCTTGGATACATGCAGTCGGGCAAGTGGCACAACGTCGTGTTCCTCGCGATGTCGATCGCGTCGCTACCGTTGCTCGGCCTCGGCAATCCGATCACCTACGATGCATCGGGCTACTTCAATCTGGCGCTTGCGGTGATCACGGGCAGCCTTGCCGGAACCCTGTTCTTCACCGTCCTGCCTGTGGTCGGTCCGGCCGTGCGCGCCCGGCGCCTGCTCGCCCTGTCGCTGCGCGACCTCCGCGTGCTGGCGAAGGCGCCCCTTCGCGAGGGGCGCGACGGCGCTGAGACTGTGTCCGAGACCGGAATCCTCGATACGGCAACGGTAGCATCGCCCCCGACATCCGCCGCGCCCATATCGAGGCCGGCCGAACTCCACCGCTGGAACGTGCTGATGGGGCGGCGCATCGAGGCGCTCTCGCCGCAGGCGGTCATGGAGGAGGCGGGAAACATGATGACGATCCTCGCCCTTGGGCAGGCCGTGATCTATCTCCGGCGCAATGTGACCGGCGACGCTCGGCGGCGCCTGCTGAGAGAGGCGCTCGATCACCTTGCGACGGGGCGCCTGACGGCCGCCGGCGAGGCGTTCGCGGCCCTGAGCCGAGCCGCGGCGGAAGCCAAGCCTCACCCCGCCGAAGCGGGACCCTCACGCCCTGTGCACGTCCGCGCGCAGGTCGCGGTCATCCTCGACGCGCTCGACCGCCATGCCGACCTGCTCTCGGCGCAGCCTGCGCCCTGGCGCGCCCTGTTCACGGCATCGGCTTGAGAGGGCGGGGCGCATGTACACGGAAATCAATCTCTTCGGCGTCTACGTCGCACCGTTCATGGTGATGATGGTGATCGCCTGGTTCGCCACCATTCCCCTCCGGATGGTCGCCAATCGCTACGGCATCGCCCGGAGGGTCTGGCACCCCGGCCTGTTCAACCTCTGCATCTACATCATCGTTCTCTCCCTCATCGTCCTTGCCGCTGGAGGTCGCCTATGAGCGCCGCCGAAGCTTCCGGAAGCCGGGCCTCTCGCCTGCGCGGGCTTCTTCCGTTTCTGTTCACGCTGGTCGCGCTCGGCCTCGCCGGCCTGCTCGGCTGGAAGATGTGGCAGGCTTACATGGCGACGCCGTGGACCCGCGACGGGACGGTTCGCGCCTATGTGGTGACCGTCACGCCGCAGGTCTCCGGCCGGATCGTGGATCTGGCGGTCAAAGCCGACCAGTTCGTGCACAAGGGCGATCTCCTGATGGAGATCGAACCTGCGGACTATCAGAATGCGCTTGCCGATGCCGAAGCGGCTGTGGCGCGCGCCAAGGCCGATTTCGACAACAAGCAGCTGCAGGCGCAGCGTCGCGCCGAGCTCACCTCCGTTGCCGTCTCGAAGGAGGAACAGCAGACCTTCGCGGCCGCGGCGGACATGGCGGGGGCGGTGTACCGGCAGGCCGTGGCGACACGCGATCAGGCGGCCCTGGATCTAAGCCGCACCCGGATCGTCTCGCCGGTGGACGGCTACGTCACCAACCTGCTCATCCAGCCCGGAGACTATGCCCGCTCCGGCCAGAGCGCGCTGTCGGTTGTCGATTCCAACAGCTTCTGGGTCGACGGCTATTTCGAGGAGACCGCGCTCCGTGCGATCCGGATCGGTGCGCCCGCCACGGTGTCGCTGATGGCCTATCCCGAAACGCTGAAGGGCCGGGTCGAGGGCATCGGCCGCGGCATCACCGTTCCGAACGCGCAGGCCGATGCGTCGGGGCTGGCCACCGTCAACCCGGTGTTCACCTGGGTCCGCCTCGCGCAACGCGTTCCCGTCCGCATCGCGCTCGACGACGTGCCGCCGTCCATCACGCTCACGGCGGGGCTCACTGCGACGGTCACGGTGGATGCGACCGGAACGGCCGCCGTTCCGACCGTGAACGTGGCCGACGAGCGATGACGGCATGCAGAGACAATCGAGACGGTGGAGGCCGCGATATCCCCGTTCGCGTGGGTGTCGCGCGGGTGTCGAGGGATCAGGCGTGGGGG